>JBGSSZ010000635.1:0-7207 GCA_041736785.1 Limnoglobus sp. | reverse complement strand
TCTGCACCGCCTCGCGGCGGAACTCCTCGGTGAACTGCCGCCGTTTGGCGGGGGCGGATGCGGTCTTGGCCACGATCGGGACTCCTTCCCGCCGCGAGCCTAACAGTTAGCTGACCTGTCCGTCAAACCTTCAGCACCTCAATTGACCAAAACATGACCACACTGACCTTCGCATTGAGCCGATCCTTGGCTGGGACTTGGAAAGACGGATGATGCCACTGCGGGGTTCAATGCCTGCTGCGGTGCGCGACCCCTGCAGCGGGTGATCGAGCGGATTGCGGTCGCCATCCTTTTGACGAAGCGGTGGCGTGTGCTGCTGTGCGTGAATTGCCAACAGGGTGATGGTGGTCAGCGTTGTAATCGCATTGGTGTAACACGTAACACGCACGATAATGAGATGCATCTCAGGTCAAATGCCACCGCGGGCGGCTGTGTTGTCACGCGATTGTAACGGAATCTTTAAGGCCCATCGATTTCATACGTCTACCTGTAGGCCATTCCCTGTGCGAGGCGAACGATGCTCCGACTCTCCCTGGTGAGCCTGCTCTGGTGTTCTGCCATCGCCGGTGCTGGTGATATCGGCTTCATCGAGGACTTCGCACTCGCCAAGGACCGCGGCACTGCACTGAAGCAACTGATTCCGGGTACGGAAGACTACTACTACTATCACGCACTGCACGCCCTTAATGGTGAGGCTTACGACAGAGTCCGCGAGAACTTCACGGCCTGGCACGACCGCTTCGGCCAGACGCCGCGGCTGCAGGAGATCCAGACCCGGCTGCTGCTTGCCACCTACGAACGCGATCCGAAGACCACGCTCGAGTACCTCCGCTCGCGGCTAAAAGTGCAGTTCAACCACGAGCGCGAGATCCTCGGCCAGTCGCCTGATCTGCCCACCAAGTTCGACAACGCCCGCATCAGCCGTGCGACGCTCTTCAAGGAATCGTTCCCGAACTGGGTCCATGCGGATAACTTCGAGTCGTCCGCTCTGGACTGGCTCGCCGCAAAGAAGCTCGATGCGGGCCAGCGGCGCGTTCTCCTGAGCCGTCTGGTCCGGCCGGACCTTCCGAACCTCGTCGAACTCGTCGCGGCCGACCTCGCCGCTCCGAACAGCACCGGCTTCGGCGGCCTGAACATCCACCGCCTGATGACCCTCGCTCAACTCGACGACCTTCTCAAGCAGCGGCCCAAACTGCTGGCCGAAACCAATTTCGTCAACATCTATCTCACGAAGCTTCAGCCCGGTGCCGACGACGACTGGCGCCGCGACCCAGCGAAGACCAGCGCCTATCTCGATCGACTGCTCGAGTTCACCCGCCGGCTCTCGCCGGTCTTCAACTCGCTCAAGGCCCACGTGCTCTTCCACAAGCTCGCCTTCGACCGCGCTCACGGCAAGTTCGACAAGGTCCTCTTCCTCGAATACCTCAAGTTGCCGCGGCAGCAGGGCTACATGGCGAAGGCGGCGCTGGAGAGCGACGCCGCCCGGCGTTTTCCGGTCAATCTCAATGCCGACTACAACCAATTCACACTGCTGCCACCGATCCACAGCGACGAGCCGCTGGTGCGGAGCTACCTGCAGCACTTCTTCGCCGAGGCCGATTCGTGGAAGGAGTTCGAGGATCTGATCGGCAGCAATTATCTGAAGCACCTTTTCGCGACCACCAAGATCGAGCTTGGTCTGGGCGAGCCGGAGAAGTGGGCCAGCGACCTGCCGCCGGAGTTGTTCGCCGCTTTGAAGAACCGCATCGACATCGACTTCGCCGCCACGAACAAGCCGCACTACGACGCCGATGAAGCGGTGACGCTGAACCTCGCGATCAAGAACGTGCCGACGCTGATCGTGAAGGTCTACGAGATCAACGCCTTCAACTACTACCGGGAGTTCAAGAAGGAGATCGACACGGATGTGAACCTCGACGGGCTCGTTGCCAACTCGGAGCAGACGTTCAACTACGCCGAGCCGCCGCTCAGGAGAATACCGCGGCAGTTTGCGTTCCCGCAACTCACCAAGCCCGGCGTCTATGTTGTCGACTTCATCGGCGGCGGCAAGAGTAGCCGGGCTCTGATCCGCAAGGGCCGCCTGCGGCCGATCATCAGCACTGGCACGCTCGGCCAGGTCGTCCGCGTCGTCGATGAGAAGAACAGGTCGGTGCCCGAGGTCAGCGTCTGGTTCGGCGGCACCGAATACCAACAGCAGAATGGCGCGGTCATCATCCCGTTCAGCACGGCTCCTGGGCGGCAGCCGATCGTGATCCGCCACGGCGACTTCGCCAGCCTCGATTTTATCGACAACCAGCCCGAGAACTATCGGCTCGTCGCCGGCATCTATGTCGATCGCGAGCAACTCCTCGCCCAGCGACTCGCCAACGTGATGGTGCGGCCGTCGATCACGCTCAACGGCCAGCCGGTTAGCACCAAACTGCTCGAAGAGGTGAAGCTGCGGCTCGTTGGTGTCGACATCGACGGTGTCTCCACCGCCACCGAGGTGAACAATTTCAAACTCTTCGAAGACCGCGAAAGCATCCATGAGTTCCGCGTGCCACCGCGGCTGGCGTCACTGACCGTCACGCTCACCGCGAAAGTCAAGAGCCTGACGCAGCACAAGAGCATCGACGTCGCCGATAGCCAGACCTTCACTCTCAATGGCATCCTGCGGACCGCGAAGATCGAGGATGTGCACCTCGCCCGCTACGGCAGCGACTACGTGATCGAACTCCTCGGCCGCACCGGTGAGGCGATGGGCGATCGCCCGGTGCCGCTTGTCTTCAAGCACCGCGACTTCCGCAATCCCGTGCACGTGTCGCTCAAGACCGACGCCAAGGGCCGCGTGATGCTCGGCGAGCTTGCCGACATCCTCTGGGTGCAGGTTGGCGGCGAAGCCGGCGGCAATCAGGTCTTCGCCCTGCCGCTGGACCACCACTCCTGGCGCAGCACGCTCGACGCCAAGGCCGGCGATGTGATCCGCGTGCCCTGGCTCGACGGCGACCTCACCCGCCTCAACGCCAGCCTGCTCGAAGTCAACACCAGCGGCGTGATTGTCGCCGACCGCTTTGACAAGCTCGCGGTCAGGAACGGCCTGCTCGAACTCACCGACCTCGCCGCCGGCGACTACGACCTCGCGATAAAACGCCACGGCGTGCAGATGCGCATCCGCATCGTCGACGGCAGCGTCTTCACCAACTGGGTGCTCGGCACGCTCCGCGATCTCGAACTGGCAAAGCTCGCACCGTTGACCATCGCCTCCGCCAGCGCCGACGCGGAGACTGTGACGATCAAGCTCGCGAACGCGTCGCAGTTTGCGCGGGTGCATGTGATCGCTTCACGCTATCTGCCGGAGTACTCGGCGTACGGCGATTTCAGCAAGGTCCGCGACGCCGCCCTGCACGGCGTCTATCCCGGCCATGCTGATAGCGTCTACCTCACGGGCCGGGCCATCGGCGACGAGATGCGCTACGTCTACGACCGCAAATACCAGAAGAAATATCCCGGCAACATGCTCAACCGGCCCGAGCTCCTGCTGAACCCCTGGGCCGTCCGCAGCACCGAGAGCGGCGAGCAACTGGCTCAGGCCGGCGGCCAATTCGGCGGCCTTGGTGCTGTGGAATCTCCGCGACCCGCCCCGGCCAAGGATGCAATGAAACGCGAAGGCGGCAGCCGTGAGGCCCGCACCAACTTCGCCAACCTCGACTTCCTCGCCGACACCTCGGTGGTGCTCGCAAACATCGTGCCCGACAAGGACGGCATCGTCACGGTGAAGAAGGCCGCGTTCGGCGGCAAGCAGTTCATCACCGTCGTAGCCGTCGACCCGCTCAGCACCACCGTGCGGCACCTCAGCCTGCCCGAGAGCCCGGAGGACTTCCTCGACCTCCGCCTGCGGGCCGGGCTCGATCCGAAGGGCTACTTCACGCAGATGAAGACGGTGAGCATCCTCGGTGCGAAGAAAGACTTCGTGCTCGCCGACGCCGCCGCGGGGCGGTTCGAGGCCTACGACTCGATGCCGCGGCTCTTCGCGCTCTACAGCACGCTGCTGAAAGATCCGAAGCTGGCCGAGTTCGCGTTCATCACGAAGTGGCCGGCGCTGAAGCTGGAGGAGAAGCAGGCGCAGTATTCGAAGTATGCCTGCCACGAACTGAGCTTCTTCCTCTTCAAGAGGGACCCTGAGTTCTTCAAGACGGTGGTGAAGCCGTACTTGGCGAACAAGAAGGACAAGACCTTCCTTGATTGGTGGTTGCTCGACGCAGATGTGAACGAGTACGTGAGCCCGTGGAAGCACGGCCGGCTAAACGTGGCCGAGCAGGTGATGCTGGCGCAGCGAATTGCTGGCGAACCGGCGAAGACGGCGAGGCATTTGAGCGACCTCTTCAAGCTGCTGCCGCCGAACCTCGAACGCGAAGTGTTTCTCTTCGACAGTTCCGTCGCCGCATCGGCAATGGACGGCAAGAGCCAACTGGGCGAGTTCAAGCGCGCGGAACGAGAGAAGCTCCGCGGCGGCCTGGCTTTTGAAAGTGTTGATACACCGAGGAACGCCGCACCAGGCATCGCCGGCCGGTCGGGGGCGCCTTCACCGAAGCCGGGCGATCCCCAGTCTGCAGGCAAACCGATGGTGCAACTGGGAATGGGGGAAGAGAAACTTGCCAAGCAGGACCAGGCAAAAAAGGAAATGGCCGAGCGTCAGCGTGACGGCAGCAGCGAAGACAAACGCAAAACGAGCGATGGTCCGACCACCTTCGGATCGGACCACTTTTTCCGCAATGATCGTGCCGCAGGTCTCAAGCTACCGGCACAACTCTACCGCCGCGTCGAGCCCACGATGGAGTGGGCCGAGAACAACTACTACAAGTTGCCGATCGCGGTGCAGATCGCCGATCTCGTCGGCGTGAACCAATTCTGGATCGACTACGCGAAGCACGACGGCAAGGCACCGTTCCTGTCGAAGCACGTCGCCTCCGCGAGCCGCAACTTCACCGAGGTGATGCTCGCCCTCGCCGTGACCGACTTGCCCTTCGAGAGCCCGAAGCACGAGACGAAGTTCGACGCGGGCAAGATGACCTTCACCCCCGGCGGCGCGGCCATCGCCTTCCACGAGGAGGTCAGCGCGGTCGCCAAGCCCGAAGGCAACGCGACCATTCTCGTGAATCAGAACTTCTATAAGGCCGACGACCGCTACCGCGACGAGAACGGCGAGCGCTCTGAGAAGTACGTGACGGCGGAGTTTGTGATCCACACCGTCTACGGCTGCCAGGTCGTGGTGACGAACCCGACACCGAGCCGTCAGAAACTCGCCGTGCTGCTGCAGATCCCCGTCGGCAGCCTGCCGCTGGCCGGGGGCAAACCGACCCGCACGGTGCTGCTCGACCTGGAACCGTATCGCACGCAGACCATCGACTACAGCTTCTACTTCCCGCAGAGCGGCCAGTTCGCCCACTTCCCGGTGCAGGTGGCGAAGAACGAGAAGCTCGTGGCCACGGCGGCGCCGTTCACGTTCAACGTGGTCGACAAGCCGACGAAGCTCGACACCGAAAGCTGGGACTACGTGAGCCAGAACGGCACGCCGGAGCAGGTGATCGCGTTCCTCGAACGCGAGAACGTGAACGCTCTTAACCTCGAACGGATTGCCTGGCGGATGAAGGACGCCGCGTACTTCAAGACCGTGGTGGGGTTGCTCGCCAACCGGCACGTCTACAACAGCACGCTCTGGAGCTACTCACTCCTTCACAACGAGGTGACTGCGGCACGGACGTTCCTGCAATATGCGGATCAGCTTTACAACGAGACCGGCCAGGGCCCGCTGACGAGCCCGCTCGTGAGCTACGACCCGGTGCTGCGGCACACCTACGAGCACCTCGAATACAAGCCGCTGATCAACGCCCGGGCCCATTCGCTCGGCAGCCAGCGGCAGATCGTGAATCAGATCTTCCTCGATCAGTACCATCGCTACCTCAAGCAACTCAGCTACCGTGGCACGCTGACCGACACCGACAAGCTCGCGGTGGTCTACTACCTGCTGCTGCAGGACCGCGTCGAGGAAGCGCTCGGCTTCTTCGCCACCGTCGACGCCAATAAGGTGACAACGAAGCTGCAATACGACTACTGTGCCGCGTATGTGGCGATGTACGACAGCGACCCGAAGCGGGCCCGCGAGATCGCAGCCAAACATGCCACGCACCCGGTCGACCGCTGGCGGAATGCGTTTCAAGCGGTGCTCAGCCAGGTGGACGAGATCGACGGCAAGCCCGGCAAACTCAGCGACGCTGAGAACCGGCTGGCCCGGCAGACCGAAGAAGCTGCGAAGCAGCCGAGCTTCGACTTCACTCTCGACAACAAGAGCGTGAACCTGAACTGGCAGAACGTCGAGACTGTCACGATCAACTACTACCTGATGGACGTGGAACTGCTCTTCAGCCGCAATCCATTCGTGACGCAGACGGGCAATCAGTTCGCGATGATCAAGCCGAACGCGACGAAGGAGATCAAGCTTCCCGCTGGTCAGGCCAAGTTCGCGGTGCTGCTGCCGGAGGATCTGGCGAAGCAAAACGTGTTCGTGGAGGTGGTCGCGGCCGGGAAGCGTGTGGCGCATCCGTACTACGCCAACGCGATGGACGTGAAGATCAGTGACGCCTACGGGCAGTTGAAAGTGACCGGCACCACCGGCACGGTATTGCCAAAGGTGTATGTGAAGGCGCACATCCGCACCGCCGACGGCCAGGTGAAGTTCCACAAGGACGGCTACACGGATCTCCGCGGCCGCTTCGACTACGCAAGCGTGAGCACGCCGGAGAAGAGCCCGCCGGTGAAGTATGCGCTCCTGATCCTGAGCGATGAGTTTGGGGCTGTGATCCGCGAAGTCAACCCACCACAACAGTGAGCGAGGCGACGAACTGCATGCCGCGATCCATTCCTGAGTGGTCAGATCGGGGCAATGGTCGACGAGCCAGAAGGAGCGGAACTGAGCCAGATCAATGTGAAGGGAAACGGCTCAGGAGCCCGCAAGTACATGAAAAGCTGTGTGATTGGAGAAAGGACTATTCAGAGCCAGGAGGTTAATCACATGCGATGTGCTGTCATGTTGGTAGTCTCTGTTTTCGTGGCCGAGGTCTATGGCGCGGATAATACGCTTCCCAGATTTTAGCATCCTTTGCTCTTGCGCTTTCTGTGGCGTCGGGTTAGGCTCGGTCTCCTTCCGACCGGAGCCAGGCCATGCGGGTCG
>JBGSSZ010000617.1:0-6919 GCA_041736785.1 Limnoglobus sp. | reverse complement strand
GGCGTGGCAGCCGCAGATCGCGGAACGGCTCTCGAACCTCACGGCCCGCGCCAGCGTCAAGGCCGAGATCGGCTACAAACCCGACGCGCTCCTGCCGCTGAGCTACGATGTGCAGGTGAAGGTCCGCGATGGCCGGTTCAGCGATCCGCGACTGCCGGTGCCGATCGAAGGCATCGACGCGACGATCCACTTCAAGGATGGCAAGCTGACTGTCGACAAAGCTGCGGCGAAGCTGGGCACCAGCACCGCGGAGGTATCGCTGGAGACTCGAGTTGCTCCGCCCGTGCCACCGGCAGTGCCGAGCCGCGGCCTTGTGCCCGGCACACTCGCCTCCACGGTGAAGGCCAAATCAGTTGACGCTGACCCGCTTGCCGAGATCGAACAGTATCTCGAAAAGCTCGACCTGACGCTCCGCGACCTCACGCTCGACGACGATCTGTATCAACGTCTGGGTGAGCCGGTCGCGGTCATGCGGAATCGCTTCAGTCCCGTCGGCGTGGTGGCTGTGAGTTATCGCTTCACGCGACCGAGCCCGCATGGTTGGCGGCGTGATTTCGAGATCAAGCCCACGCGCTTCGGCATGACCTACGAAAAATTCCGCTATCCACTCACCGACCTCACCGGCACGATCCGCAAGAGTGTGACCAGCAGCGGCACCGACGAGACCGCGCTCGATCTCACCGGCAGCGCAGGCGGTCAGCGCATCGACATCAAAGGCACCGTCACTGGCCGCGGGGACGATCCCGGCATTGATCTCCGCGTGAGCGGGAACAACGTGCCGATTGATGATCGACTCTGCAATGCGTTTCCGAAAGCGAAGCATCAGGATGCACTGCGGAAGCTGCACGCCGTGGGCCGCGCTGACTTCGTCGCGGAGGTGAAGCAGGACGAGGATACGAATCTCACAGAGTCGACGTTCCGGTTCAAGGTGTACGACACGACGTTCAAGCCGGAGCAGTTTCCGTATCCGCTGGAGGATGTGACGGGGCAGATTGTGGTGACCGTCGCGACGACTGACACCACGAGGCCTGTGCATGTGGGCCAGCCGCTGGTGGAGCAGCCCGACACCGACCGCGTTGTCCTCAGCGATTTCCGCGGTCGCCACGGCAAAGGGGCGGTGACGTTTCACGGCGTGCACGCAGTGATCCCCAACGAGCGCGACAGCAAATTCACGCTGCACGTGTCGGGGCAGTCGTGTCCGATCGATGCCGATTTTCGTGCGGCGCTGGCTGCGATCAAGCTCGATGCGGTCTGGACCACGTTTTCACCGCGCGGTGCGATGACGTTTGCGGTGGATGTGGATGTGATTGAGCGGGCCGCCGTGGTCGCGGCTCCGCTGCCGCCGCCGTTCGATTCGAACACGCCGCCGGGTCTGCGTGGCACGCTGACGGCACGGCCCAGGTCGATCCCGGCCGACGCACCCGACCCGCCATTCAACCCGGCGACTGATCTCAAGATGACGCTGCACTTCGCCGGTCCGTCGATCACGCCGGACTTTTTTCCATACGATCTTGACGCCGTCGCCGGGCGGGTGCGCTACGACGGCACCCAGGTGCGCGTTGAAAAGTTCACCGCCAACCACAGCACGAGCGCCTGGGCCCTCGACGCCGGTGAAGTGCGGTTTTTCAAAGACGGCCGCGTCTGGGCGAACATCGGCAAACTCGACGTGACGCCGGTGACGGTCGATGACGCGTTTCTGAAAGCACTGCCGCCCACGCTGGAAAAAGCGATGCGGCAGGTCAAGCTGAAAGGCAATGCAGAACTGACACTGCGGCATCTGGTCGTGCTGACGCCAGCCGACGCGCCGGGGCGGCTGCCCTATGCGAGTACAGACAATCACACCCCGTCGCTGACGCAACCGGCTCGTGGACAAGCACCCGATTCCGTCGATCCCGAGATTTACTGGACCGGCGAACTCAAGCTCAATGGTGCCTCGCTCGAAGCGGGCGTCGACTGGACCAACGTCGTTGGGCGTCTGGCCAGCACGGGCCGCTACCACGGCACGCACCTCGGCGATGTGGTCGGCAATCTCTGGCTTGACGAAGCCCGGGCCATGGATCATCCGCTGTCCAATGTGAAGATCGCCTACCGTGCTGACCCGCAGGTCGCGAACCCGAACCGCAGCGGGGAGTACGAGCCGGTCGCGGTGAAGATGGCCGACATTTCGGGTAACTTCTTCGGCGGCACCGTCGGTGGCGAGGCCCGCGTCGTGCTCAGTGATCCGGTCCGCTACCGCATGCGGCTCGACGCCACCGATATCAGCGTCGCCGACGTGGCCCGGCACCACAATCTCACCAAGACCGGCCGCGTCGAAGGCATCGCTCAGGCCAGTCTGCGGCTGGAAAACACCTGCTGCGGCATCTCCGCGAGCGGGCCGATCATGACGCTCGAAGGTGCCGGCACCGTGGATGTGGATCGCGCGCACATTCTCAATCTGCCCTTCCTGCTGCCACTGCTCAAAACGCTGAAGCTCCAAGCTCCGGACAAAACCGCCTTCGAGGAAGCCCACGCGGACTTCAAGCTCAAGGGGGATCGCGTCACGGTCACTCATCTCGACCTGCTCGGCGACGCGGTCAGCATCGGCGGCTCGGGGGAACTTGACACCAACGGCAGGAATGTCAAATTCGACTGCTACACGATCTGGAGCCAGACGCTGCAGCGCTGGCTGACCACGCCGTTCGGCGATTTCACCGCGTTTGTCAGCGAGAAGCTCTTCCGCATCGAGATCACCAGCGGCCCCGACGGCAAGCTGAAATACGATGCCCGCCTCGTGCCGTTCATGACCGATCCGGTCCGCGCAGTTGCGGATCGAATGAAGCGCAGGAAAAACCGCACCCCGGCGTCCGCGGCTCCCAACGCTACCATCCTGGCCCCTGTCACGGAGTGACCTGTGTCGCTTTTCGGCAACAGCATCCAACGGATGATCCTCCTTGAACTGGTCAAGGTCTTCGCGCTCACGCTCACCTCGCTGACGGGGCTCTTCCTCATCGCGCTGGTGGTCCAGAACGCATCGAGCCTCGGGCTCTCGCTCAGCAGCACGCTGGCGATGATCCCGTTGCTGATCCCGTACACGCTTCCGTACACGATCCCGACGACGACGCTGTTCGCGTCGTGCGTGGTCTACGGCCGCCTCTCGAAAGACAACGAAGCCGTCGCGATGAAGAGCGCGGGTGTGAACCTCTACACGATCCTCAGGCCGGCGTTCACGATGGGCATCGCCACCTGTGCGGCGACCTTTACGATCGCGCACACGCTCATCCCGCACACACAGTCAGCGCTGCAAGAGCGAATTCTGTCCGACCCCGAGGAGCTGCTCTACAGCATGCTCAAGCGTGAACGGTCCCTGCGGGCGGCTAATTTCCCCTACGTGATCCACGTCCGCGAAGTGCAGGGCAAGCGGCTGATCGATCTCGTGCTGAAGCGCTGGAAAATGACGAAAGACGCGAATGGAAAAGATGTCTCGCTCGGGACTTTCGATGTCGTGGTTCGCGCCCGCGAGGCCCGTCTGCGGGTGCAATTGCCGACCGACGAGAATCCCGACGACCTGCCGATGCTCTACATTGATCCCGATCGCTGGGTGCTCGGCGACGGGGCACTGCAACTCGTCTCGAACGGCAACGGCCCCATCGGTGTCCCGCTGCCGGAGATGTTCACGCCCAAAAACATCGGCGACAAACCGATGAACACGACCTGGGATCAACTCCCGGTGAAGGCGGCGGTCTTCCGTGGCCGCCACGACGACGCTCAAAAAGAATACGAAGACGCTCGCGATGAGATCGCCAAGATCACGGATCCGACGGTCCGCAAGCGCTTCGAGGACAACCTCGCCGGACTGAAATACCACGCCGAGCACTGGATGCGGCAGGTCCGCAATTCACTGTGCGAATATCACATGCGACCGGCACTGGCGATCTCGAGCCTGGTCTTCGCGCTCATCGGTGTGCCAGTCGGGCTCTACTTCCACCGGGCCGACTACCTGAGCTCGTTCGTCACCTGCTTCCTGCCGACGGTGTTTGCCTTTTATCCACTGCTGCTGGCTGGCTCGAATCTGGGCCGCGACGGCAAGGTGCCCATGGCCATCGGCGTGTATGCCGCGGATGCGATCCTCGGAGTGGTCGCATTGATCCTCGCGTGGCGATTGATCAAGCGATAGCGGTCGTGCCTGCGGGCCGGCGTGCGAGTCCGCCTTCCCCGGCAGCGTTGACTCCAGACGACCTGCGGTGCAGGACGATGCAACTCGCATGGCCAAGCTGCGCATCTACCGTGAGCCGCAAACTCCCGCGCTCGCACCGGCGTACACCACGCCGCTCGGTCAGGCCTTCTGCGTGGATGCGCTGGAGATGCTCGCCGCGCTGCCGGCGGATTCGGTGTCGCTGGTGGTGACCTCACCGCCGTTCGCCCTCAAACGCAAGAAGAACTACGGCAACGTCGCACCGGAAGACTACGGCGCATGGTTCCAGCCCTTCGCCGATGCGATCCACCGTGTGCTCAAGCCGAACGGCAGCTTCGTCATCGAGCTCGGCGGTTCGTGGAATCCCGGAGTGCCGACGCGATCGCTCTACCAGTACGAATTGATCCTGCGGCTGGGGAAGACGTTCCACCTCGCCCAGGACTTCTACTGGTACAACCCCGCACGGCTGCCGACGCCCGCGGAGTGGGTAACGGTCCGCCGCACCCGCGTCAAGGATGCCGTCAGTCTCGTCTGGTGGCTCTCGAAGTCGGAGAACCCCGCGGCGGATAATCGCAAGGTGCTGAAGCCCTACAGCAAGTCGATGCAGCAGCTTTTGAAGGTCGGCTACAAGGGGGGCAAGCGGCCGAGCGAACACGTCATCAGCACGACGGCATTTTCGAAAGACAACGGCGGCGCGATCCCGCCCAACCTCATCGAGGTCTCCAACACGCGCTCCAACGAGGGCTACCTCACCGCGTGCAAGGCCGCGAACATCGCCCCGCACCCGGCTCGCTTCCCCGCGGAGTTGCCGGAGTTCTTCATCAAATTTCTGACCGAGCCCGGCGATCTGGTAGTCGATCCCTTCGGCGGCAGCAACGTCACCGGCGCGATGGCCGAATCCCACGGCCGCCGCTGGATGACCAGCGAACTCTGCGAAGAGTATGTGACGGGTTCGCGATTCCGTTTTGCAAGCTGAGCGAATTGCCGGAGGCGGAAGTTCTCACGCGACGCAGCGGCTATGAGAAACGTTCGGCGATACTACACCGCGGACTGCGGCGAGTGTTGACCCAACCATCTCAACTGTTCTCCGATCCGCAGCCCCTCCATTGGGACCGAAACTGCAATCTTGCGGCTGACAAGGTGTCGTGCTAGGAACTCACGATACCTCTCACCGGCCAGAAACACCACGCATGACAACTCTGGCATGACCGCCAACAGTTGTTCTGCCACACGCTCGGCCCACTCCCGCCGCTCCACGACCGGCATCGAGTTGAGAGTTCGCTCGTACGGTGAGATCACCTGATCGGGCGTGACGAGGCCGTGCTCGGCGGACAGAATAAACCACCGGCAGCCCGACGCCTCTGCGTACCGGCGAGCCTTGCAGAACAGGTCCGAGCTGTACAAGTCCCGAGCGGCGGACGCTTGCTCGCGCTTCTGGCTGACGCACGAGACAAGGTACACGGTCGTGTCGGACGGTTGCATGGCGACTCCACTACACGGATCGGATGGCTAGCGTGCTGTCCGCGTGCGACACCTCGAACACGCCATAGCAGCCACAGTTCAGTAGCGCGGTGGCCGCGGCCTTGATGCGGACGGGGAAGCGACTCGGGTCCGAACTCGTCCAGTCCGTGCCGAACAAAGTGCGGTCGTCGTTCCGGATGGTAACCACGATGCGACCGTCATAGCCGCCTTCGCTGAGTTCCACATGCACCGTGCCGCCACCGTCGAGGTCCGTGCGGCGCGCACGGATTGCAGCCTCGCACGCTGACAGAAACTGCGAACGTATCGAATACGCGATGTCCACACCCATTGCCCTCCGCCGCCGAACAGATGTTTCTACCAATGCACAGTTGCGATACTAACGAGCGCGATTCCCGTTGTCAACGACGTGACTGGCATCGGGTGTGCCTCTTGATTTGGGCACGGGACTGGCAACAACGGGCTTGATGTCGTACCTGATGCATTGCGGTTTTGATCCCGGAGGGGTCGCAGCGAGTGTATCCTCGGCTTGCTGCGACCCCTCCGGGGTCGAAATCAAATTGTCTACTACCGGGGGTCTCCGCTCCGCTGCGACACCCGGCTAATGGCTGCGATCTCTACGGGATCAGAAACCGCAGTTCGATCCGGTGCAGCAACAACAAGTCCATTGCCTGGTTGTATGCCCAAAAGAGAAGGCATACCTTCCTGCGTGTACTGGCTATCACTGACCGCCAGATTTTGCTTGACACCGCCAATCGAGACGTTATCACCGTGGCCGCAGTGGGGGATTCTCCGTCCACAATGGCCACAGGGGGTGCAGGGATGCGCGCATACATTTTCGCCGCGGGGCTGGTCGCGCTGGGCGTCACACAGACCGCTTCGGCTCAGGCTCCATTCATTTACAAGCCGATCGACACCAACAAGGCACTTGTGCAGCCGACCGACGCGGCATCGGGGCTGGTGGCGGGCGCGACGACCAGCACATTCCGCACGATCACGCGCACGGTGGCTGGCGCAATTGAGAACAACGGCTTCGTGCGCACGATCAACAATCTGCTGGGCCGCCGTGCGAAGGCGGAGATGCCACAGGCGGGGTTCAGCCCCCTGCCGCAACCGGGCACGTACATTTCCACGGGCTACGGCAGCGCGATTGGGCCGCAGATGCCGGTGGGAGTGAACTACGGCCAGTCGTCGATCGTCACGCAACCGGTTGCACCGTCGGCCCGCCGTTGAGTTGTGGTTTCGAAATGCGGTAGAGCGTGCCTTTGG
>JBGSSZ010000586.1:0-4967 GCA_041736785.1 Limnoglobus sp. | reverse complement strand
CCGCGTGGGGGCCTCGGTTTGCTCGCGGCTCATCAGGATCGACTGACGATAACGCCTTCCTGAGACTTGCGACTTGTTTTCTTGCAGCACGACGGGCAGAGCCGCGTTCAGTTTCCGGATAGCCGTTTGCGATGATCCAGGCCTGATTCGTTTGATGGTCGAAGCTGATGAGCGAGTCGTAGATGCCGAGAGCTAATTCCGGGCTCCCAAAATCATAACTGCGGGAGTATGGAATATCCTCGAGGTCCTGGACCAAGTCGTATCCGAACAGGCCTGCATAGCCGCCTTGAAACGGCGGCAAGCCGGGTAGCGTGTCTCGGCGGAAAAGTGGATATTTGCGGAAAGAGTAGTGTTGGAAGATATCTGCACTGGCACCGCATCGCCTCTGATACCCCTGAGCGCGAAGGTACCCCCAAGTCGTCTCCACCGACATCGCCATTGGCCCCGCCATCACGTACGAATACCGCCCGCGCTCCGCGTGGCGCTCGCTCGAATCGAGAAACAATAAGTGCGGCAGATGCGACAGCTTCCGCGCCACGTCCCACAGGTCGGGGCAGGGAATCAGTTCTTCCACGAGCGGCTGCATGGTGACATTGTAGAAACGAAGAAAGCCCACCCGTAGCGACGGGTGGGCTTTGCACTTCGACTCCATCGCGCTTATGCGCCTTCCTTGAGCAGTTCGTCCACAGCCTTGTCCATGGCCTCGCCGCGGACGTGCTTGTAGCGGATCACGCCCTTGCCATCGAGGACGTAGACCGTCGGGAAGAACTTGACCTGGAGGGTCTTGGTCACGTCGCCGTCGCGACCGTTGAACCAGTGGGTCCAGGGCATTTCTTCCTTCTCGAGGAATTTCTCAAGCGTCTCTTTCTTTTCGTCAGCGCTGACGCTGATGAACTCGAACTTCTTGTCCTTGAGCCGTGCAGTGAGTTCCCGCTCGTGGGGGATCATCGCGCGGCAGGGGCCGCACCAGGTCGCCCAGATGTCGAGGACCACGACTTTACCGCGGTAGTCGCTGACCTTGACGGCCTTGCCATCGAGAAGCTCGCTCTTCACATCGGGCAGCGTCTTGCCGACGACGAGGTTTTCGAGGAAGAACTTCTGTGACTTACCGGCTTCGGCAATGGTGGTCTCGGTGCCGCGGCGGCCGGGAACCTTCACGTCGCCATACTCGGTGATGATCGCGTCGAGTTTCTTGGCGGCGGCGTCGAGCTTGGCGGTGGCTTCCTTCGCCGGCAGCGGCTTGCCCGTGCGGGGATAATCGGCGGCTTCGATCATACCTTCGATCATCGAATACTTCGCCATACCCTGGATGCTCTTGTTCTTCGACTTGCTGGCGAGCGTCTCCATCAGCTTCTCGCCACCTTCGCCCTGGGCGAGTTGCGGCATGATCTTGAGAAGCTTCTCATCGTCGGCGAAGCCGGTGACCACCAGTTCGCCGGCGTCTTTTTTCGTCTTGTCGCTGCCGTACATCATCGCCATGGTCAGGGCGTCGAGGGCGACATCATCCTTCGGGAAATCGCGAGCGAGTGTGAACGCCTTCTTGCCGGCGTCCTGCAGGATTTCCATCCGCTTGGGCATCATCTTCTTCCGCTCATCGGCTTCCGCCTTGCCGTAGTCCTTCGACCACGCTGTCATTTCAGCGTTGAGATCCTTGCGGATTGCGGCGAATTTTTCCTTCGGCGTCGCGTCGGCTTTTGCCTCATCGGCCTTTTTCGCTTCAGCCTGGGGTGCTTCGGCTTTCTTCGGCTCGTCGGCGACACAGACCGCAACGCCAGCGGCCAGAAATGCCGCGCTCAAAAACGTGCGCATGGCTAATTCCTATCAGGGAGGGAACAGTGAAACGCTGACAATAAAGATATGGATTCATCATGCCGCGCGAACCCGCAAACGCGATTCCGCCAACATGGAACTCTGCAGGCCTCAGCGATGATTCACTTCCGGCAGCGTCAGAAAGCCCCAGCGCAGAGCCTGATCCTGGGTGTAGTTCTTGCCCAGCGTCAGTGCGGTGACTGCTTTCGCGAACTCATAGCCGAGATAGAACGCATGTGATGCGTCGAGCTTGGCATCGAGTTTCGACAGTTCCGCGAACACGGCAAACGGATCGGTGCCACGCAAATAGACGCTGCTGTTCATGATGTGCAGTTCGCCACGCTCGGCGAAGATGCGATAGTTCGGATCGGTGATCTGCCTGGCAAGCTCCTCGAGATGACCGTGCTCGTGCAGTTTGGGGTCGCGCAGCAGGATCAAGTCGGGCTCGAGCCGCTTGGGCAGCACTTTTTCCGTGACGGCGTGGTGGACCAGTCGCCGGGCGAGGTCGAATTCCTTCACAGCGCTAGTGGCCCAGTTGATCACTTCCGTGGCGAGCACGCTGGCGACGCCAAGTTCCTGGCAGAAACCCGCGAGCAGCACATTGACGCCGGCGCTGTCGACGTCGGTGAGTTCGGTGAGGTTGCCGACGCCCATCATCATGGCTGCATCCGGATGCCGTCGCCGGCAGTCGAGATACCGCCCCAGCGACGCGGCAAAACCGAAGCCGATCGGTTCGAGGATCGGATCCAGCCGATGCGGCACCGCGTGCTTCTTGAGAAAGTGCGACGTCTCGTCGAGGCTGATGACGTTCTGCGGTTCGTCGGGAATCGCCACCGCCTCGGCTCCGTACACCTCAAACCACTTCACTGCTTTGACCGCGTTGGTGGAATTGACGCTGAGCACAAGCTCGGCACCCGCCTTCAACGCGGCGTTGACTTCGCTGGCGTTGAAGCTGTCGATGCTGACGCGGAAGCCTTCGGCTTTGAGCATCGCTACGCAGTCCGCGATGCCGCTCCAAGTGCCGGCAGGATCGCAGCCGATGTCGATGACGTCCGCGCCGCTCGCACGGTAGTGATTGGCGATGCGGAGAATCTCCGCAGCGGTTTTCTGAGGTGCGTGATTGATCTCCGCGATGATCTCAATGGAGTGCGCCCCGTATCCCGGCGGCGGGCCACGGCGTTCGCCGAAGTGTTCGGGGAGATCGCGGAGGTCTTTGGGTCCACGCTCGACCGGCACCTGCACGATGTCTTGCACAATTTGGAGATCGCACGCACAGAAGCCGGGTAGGATCATGCGATCGATCGGCCCGAGCGGCGGCAGATGAGTCGACACCCACGGCGTGGTGAGAAGTGCCGCGACCGAGATGGGCAGGACTACAATCTCGCCGTCGATCTGTTTCAGGTCCGCGACCTGCCGTCGCAGTGCCGGCTCGGCTAGCTTCCCGGTGACAAATGCAATCCGCTCGCGGGCCACGATCACTTTTTCTCGTATACGACATCACCGCTCATCACTGTCTTCAGCACGTCCGTCTTTGCAATGCTGTCACGTTCTTTGGGATCGAGAATGTCGCGGCTCAGCACGACGAAATCGGCGACGTAGCCATCCTTGATCTTGCCGCGTTCGCGTTCGTGCATCCCGGCGTAGGCACTCCCCACGGTGTAGGCTCGCAGCGCTTCCTCGACCGAAATCCGCTGAGCCGGGAACCAGCCATCCGGGTGTTTGCCATCCAGCGTGCGGCGGTTCACCGCGGCGTCGATCCCCGCCAACACGTTGAGCGGGGCCACGGGCCAGTCACTGCCGAACGCAAGAGTCGCACCCGCGTCGAGCAGCGAGCGGTAGGCATACGACGACTCACAGCGCTTCGCACCGATGCGCCCCTCGGCCCAGCGGCCATCGTCGATGACGTGGTACGGCTGCATCGACGCGACGACATTGTGCAGCTTGAAACGCGGATAATCCATGGGCCGAAGATGTTGGGCGTGCTCGATGCGAAACCGCGCCCGCGGTGCCTCGCTCTGGTAAATCTCCAGCAGTTCGGCATTGGCGCGGTCACCGATGGCGTGGACGGAAACGATGAACTTGCTGCCGTTGGCCTTGGCGATGTGATTCGCCATCACCCGCGGCTCGGTGACGAACACGCCGCGTGTGCGGGGATCGTTCACGTAGGGCTCCTCCATGCGGGCGGTGCTGGAGCCGAGCGAGCCGTCCATGAAACCTTTCACCCCGGTGGTGGCGAGCCGCTCGGAGACTCGGCTCGGCGAGCCAGTCACCGTGGCGATTGGCAAATGCCGATCGACGCGGACCGTGAGCTGGTCGCCCAGCCGCTCGAGCACATCGTAGTATTTCGCACTCGTCTCCCGGCTGGAGCCATCCATGTCGGACACACTCGTGATTCCCACGGCTGCACAGGCTTGCATCGCCTGAGCCACTGCCTCGGCGATTTCCTTCGCATCCGGCTCGGGTACGTGGCGGTCCACTAGGCCCATCGCGTTGTCTTTCAGCAGCCCGGTCGGCTCGGCACCGTTGCGGTAGATCACGCCGCCGGGGATCTCTTTGGTGTCTTTGGTGATGCCGGCGATTTTCATGGCCGCGCTGTTGGCGACTGCCATGTGACCGTCGTAGCGGTTGATAAACACTGGGCGGTCTTTGACATATTTGTCGATGATCGCTGCGGTGGGCAGAGCGCCGGCGAAGGTGCGGTCGTGGTCCCAGTTGCCGCCGATGAGCCAGCGACCCGTGGGCATCTTCGCATCCCACTCCCGCAGCAGTTTGCCAAACGCGGCTTCGTCTTTGGCATTCTTGAGATCGACCTGCATCAGCGAGCGGCCGCCACTGAGGAAATGTGCGTGACTGTCGATAAAACCCGGCACGACGCGGCGACCGCCGAGATTGACCCGCGTCCCCTCCGGTGCCGCGTTCGCTGCACCGACGTAGATGATCTTTCCGCCGCGGACGGCGAAGGCCTCGACTTCCGGCTTCGCCGGGTCGCCGGTCCAGACTTTGCCATTCACGTAGATGGTGGTGGGCTCGGGAGCCGCGGACAGGGCCAGCGTGAGGAGGAGAGTGTTCATCGCGTTATTCTAGCCCGCATTTCTCACAGAGTGGGCGGGTTTGTGGCGGGCGGGGGATTTTGCGCGACGATCTGAGCGGCGGGTTGT
>JBGSSZ010000555.1:0-4543 GCA_041736785.1 Limnoglobus sp. | reverse complement strand
CCAACCCGGCAGCCCCCGCTGCCGTGACGAGCCCAGCCGTGCCGCCGCCGACTACCACGAGGTTGTACTTGCGTGCCGGTTCGGGATTCACCCAATCGGGCGGATGAGTCTGCTGGATCAGGCGCCTGTCGTGAGCATCTCCGGGCAGAGTCTGGGCGCTCATGATCTCACTCGGTGCGGGTAGTAGGTGTCGAAAATGGCCTGCGTGGCACTGACGCCACTGCGGCGATAGGCCCGGCGGAACCGCCAGTTCTGCCAGAGCGTCCGCAGTACACCCCGCTGCTCGAAGCGCCGCGGCGACACCAGCACCGGGCACTCGAGCGCAGCAGGCACTCCCAGCTTACGCAATCTCGCCGCAAGCTCGACATCCTCCATGATCGGCTGAGCAGGGAAACCACCCACTCTTTGGAGTGCGGTGCGGCGGAAGAATTGGCACTGGTCGCCGTAGGACTGGCCGGCTCGAGCCCGGCGTTGGTCGAACCACTCGATGATCCGGTACGCGGTCCGAGCGGAGTCGAAACAGTGGCCGAGGCAGCCGCCCGGGCAATCGGGCTGTGCATGTAGATGCTCGCGGATTCTCGCCAGTGCGTCGGGCGGGAAACGCATGTCCGCATGAGCCACCACGATGAACGCCTGGGAGCAGGCATCGACTCCGGCAGCAATCTGATGACCGCGGCCGGGTGTCATGCTGTCCAGCACATCCGCACGATACCTTGCTGTGACCTCGCGTGTGTCATCGCGGGAGCCGCAATCGACGATCAGCACACGGTCAGCGGTGGCAGTCTGCTTTGCGAGCGACTCCAGCGTGCAAGGCAACGCGGCGGCCTCGTTAATCGCTGAAATCACGACCGCCAGCGACACGTCATCTCGACGAACGAGGTATGCCTTCCAGTCCGCTTCCGTGTCGATGTCGTTGAGCGGCGGCAACAATGTGACGCTCCAGTTCTTGTCGCGGCAACGGTCGAGATGATCCTGCAGTGTGTCCGGGCTCGACCAGCGGATGCCTTCGAAAAAACCGCTCAAATAGCGAGCCATGCCGACGAGGTAATAGCCGCCATCGTTCGCAGGGCCGAACACCGTGTCGAAGTTCTGCAGCGATGCAACGGCGTCCTGAATCCGCTGTGCGTCCAGTTCCAAGCAGTCGGTGCCGATGGCGAAGACCGGGCCGTTCGCGGCGTGTTGCTTGAAACCGGCATCAAGCCGCGCGCCGAGCTCCCCCGCAGGCTGCGGCCACCACGCATCGACCAATCCGGACCAAGGCGCGAACGCGGACTCAGCAGCACCGTCGAACGCTCCGACAATCCTGACCTTCGGCCGCAGCGGTTGCATCCGTTCGAGGACATGCCCGATCCAGGTGCGGTAGAGTTCCGCGGCATGCTCCGCACCCAGTGTCGCGGCCAGTCGCGTTTTCACCCGGCCCGGTTCCGGGTATTTGAGATAGACGAGGATGGTGCCGGTCATGGGCTCACCCGCCGTGGCGTGAGCAGCGTCACCGCGATGCCGCTCGCGAAGATCAGTGGTATGCCGTAGATCGCCCAATACCACGTGTAGCCGCCGGCGTCGCCGAAATGGAGACAGCAACCGACGCCCCAGCCGATGCCCACTACGATGCTGGCCCACGCGCCCGCGGTGTTGGCACGCGGCCAGTAGAAACCCGCAAGCAGGGCAAACGACAGTGCCGCGATCGGAATGTTGGCCAGGATCAGACGGCTGAGAATGTCGTCCACGAGCAAGTTCGCACCCAGCCAACTCATCACGGCAAACATCACGGTCGCCAGTCGCTGCCGTGCTACTGCAGCGAGCCTCGCCGGCGCGACGTCGGCGACCAGCATCGCGACCATCGCGCTCCAGACTCCGGTGAGAGTGGTCACCGCGGCAACGAAGAGCGTGGCATACACCACTCCACGGACGAACGGCGTCAGCCACAATCCCACCATCACCGGCAGTGCCATGTCGGCATTCTCCAATGCTGACACCTCCACCCGGAGGAACGCCGCGGCAAGTTGGGCCGAGGCATAGAGCACGAAGATGAGCACGGCGGCAATACCCACCGCGATCACCGCCACCCGTTCAGACGCCGCCGCGAAGATTTTCTGTCCATACCACGGGGAGCAGATGTACGTGAAGCAGGTCAGCACCACAAGCGAGGTCACAAACCAAAAGGGTAGCGCGGCATTGTTCCATTGACCCACAGGTGCGACGGTCAATTGTTCTGCAGGAAACGCGGTGGCGAGGTCGGCGAATCCACCGTGACGGGCGATCGCGACGACACGCAGAGTGGGAATGATCGCCAGCGTTATTCCGAAGCCGATCACGTCGGTGCGAATTACCGAAACGAGTCCGCCGCGGAGGGTGAGGGCGAGGGCCAACCCGGTGAGGCCAAGGCTGAGGAGCCACGGATCGAGTCTGCCCGACCAGGGTTGAAAAATGAGCGTGAGCGATATCACGTACGTCGCGGAGAAGCCGATCATCGCCACCATCAGCAGCAGCGATGCGGTGCGGCCCACGCCGCGGCCGTAACGTTCAGTGAATAGCTCAGCGACGCTGAGACGATTGAACCTCTTCCAACGACGCGCGACAGTGAACGTGTACCAGCCGAGCCCGAGAAGGAAAACTGCAGCAAGGCCGACCGCCATCGGGCCGACGCGATAACCGACACCGGTGAACGCGAGCAGCGTGGTGGTGTTGAACTCCGTCATCACCAGTGTGGGCACGAGGGCGAGCACGCCCACGCGGCGACCCGCGGTGAGATAGTCGCCTTGCCGGGTGCGGGCGAGACCGACCGTGACGATGGCGGCGGCACACACCACGAACCCGAGCCAATCGAGCGGATCTAGCATCGCACGCCAAGCGTGAGGAGATCAACGTCGCCACGCTCGGTGGCGGCACCCTGCCGGAGCATCTCCGGTGCGTGTGACGTAAAAAACTCATCGCACCACAGGCAGTGGTTGCCGAGGGCCTGCGTGCGGGCTTCACCAAAATCCTCGCTGAGGCCAATCGACTCACCCATTTTCTCCGGGCGGCCTTCGTTGAGGGCACGGTAGACGGGATGGTCCGCACAGCGATCAAGCATCGCCGTCAGTGGCTCATCCAGCAGCGAACCGATGGGCCGGCAGGTCATCGGGCAGCACGGGTAGACATCCGCAAGTTGCACACTCACTTCGCAGCCCGGCTTGTGATAATCGAGGAAGCCTCTGACACCGTTCCAGTCGTCCCGCGACACCACCCAGTAAATCGAATCCATGCGTGGGTCTCCGCGGTTTACTTGATTTCAAGCTCTTGCACGTCCAGACTGCCTTCGGGGACCTCGACAATCCACGGCATCTTGGCAGCATCGGCATAGACGGGTTCCTCGATGCGGCCGGCAATGTCGGGCGAAAGCGTCACCGAGTAGCGACCGGGCGGCAGTCAGTCGCCATGAGGAAACGTCCGCGCGGTGAAGCTGCCGTCGAGTTGGAGTCGCCCGCTCGGCTTTTCGCCTGCGTATGTGTTCCCACTCGCGGGATGAAGCCAGACACTGCCCCCGGTGATGGGCTTGCCCTTTTGCGTGACTTTGCTGGTGACGCTCGCCGGCTTAGCCTTCTCGGCACCGTACGTGGTCTTGAAGATCTGATCGTTGGCCGCGTAGTCGGTGCGGGCACTTGCGCCGAGTCCGCCGTCGTCGTAGCTCCAGCCGGGATAGACGCTGTCGGTCGTCGGGTTTTGCTTTGCCAGCGGCTGACGACGCAGCGGCAGGTAGAAAATTTCGCGGCATTCTGGAAACATGCCAGCGGGTCGGCATGCAGGGCGTTCTGCTCCAGGAACTGCAGAATCTGAAACTGGGCCGAGCCGAGGGCATAACGGGACTGGTGATTCGGATGACCCCAGAATGGACGGAACGGTCCGTAACCGGGGATGGTGGTGAACGCGTTCGGCGTGGTCGGCGTCACCAGTGGCGTCGGGTAGCCGCCGCCATTGGGATAGTGCAGGCACGAACTTTCAAAGTTCGCCACACCGAGGCCAAGCTGCTTGAGGTTGTTCTGACTTTGGCTGCGGGCAGCCGCTTCGCGCACCTTCTGCACCGCGGGCAGCAGGAGACCAATCAGCACTGCAATGATCGCGATCACCACCAGCAGTTCAATCAACGTGAACGCATATCGTGTTCTCATCGGTTCCTCCGTGTCACTTGCATACCGGCTCCTGGTCGTTGAGCAGCCAATCGTATTCGAGGTATTTCACCTTCACTGCGGGATCGCTCACCCACGCGGCTGCTTCGGGCTGGGGAAAATACTTGCGGACGGCTTCAAGTTGCCCTGCCGGAGCGGCCGCGAAGTCTGTGCCAAACCATTCGAAGATCTGCGAAATCTGCACCGTGCGGGCCTGCTGGTCGAGCTTCAGATTCGCCGGGCTGGCAAAGAATTTCGGCTCTTCGCGTCCTATGGTGGGTGAATATGCCCCCATTTCGTCGATTTGTGCCGTGATTACCAGTCATTATTGACTTTTCACCGGCCTCTTTTTCGGCCATGATCACAGTATGGCTCCCGCACACTCCCTCCTCGACCTC
>JBGSSZ010000546.1:0-11784 GCA_041736785.1 Limnoglobus sp. | reverse complement strand
GCTCAAGCACCGCTTTGGCCACCGGCAGCGGAACCGCAATCGGCACAGCCGGCTTGGCCACCGGCACCGCAGGCGGAGTCACCGCACGCGGCTGTGGGTTGGTCGAGGGCACCACCGCATCGATCGCCTGCATCATCGCGGTGAGCGAGTCGAACCGGCGGGCCGGTGTCTTTTCGAGCGCCTGAGTCACGATCGCGCGATACGCCGCAGGTACCCGCGACAGATCCGCATCCGCGGTCAGGTGCTTCATCAGAATCTCGGCATCGGTCTCGCCATCGAACGGCGGCCGTCCGCAGAGCATCTCGTAGAAGATGACGCCGCAGGCGTAGACGTCGATCGACTTGGTGTAGAGCCCGTTCGAGATTTCCGGAGCCATGTAATGCACGGTGCCGACGGCCCGCGTCTGCGGGCGACCGCTGGTACCCATGGTCTTGCACAGGCCGTAGTCGCCGACTTTGAGATTGCCATGCTCGATGAAGATGTTCGCCGGCTTAAGGTCGCGATGGACCACGCCGTGGTCGTGCAGGTAGATCACAGCTTTGGCGAGGCCACGGAACCACTCCACCGCGACTTCGGGCGGCATACCGCTCGGATGACGATCGAGCACCTGCGCGAGCGATTCGCCCAGCACATACTCCATGATCAGCCACTGACCGCCGCGGTCGTCGGTCTTGAGATCGTAGACGTGAACGAGGTTCGGGTGCTTCAGATTGAGGCAGTTGGCCACTCCACGCAGCTCGATGTCCGAGGAACCGCGGAGCAGTTTGAGTGCGACTTCCTTGCCCGCGTCGCTGACGGCGAAGTAGACTTCGCCGAAGCCGCCCTGGCCGACGCCGCGTTTGATGGTGAATCCGGGAAGGGGTCGTTCCCCGGTGCGATGCGTGAATTTCATGGTGCTCCCGCGTCGTGCGCACTGTTAATAGCGTATTCGCTGTCGCGCAGACGGGATTTAACGGAATGCGGCAAACTCACAGTCTTGCGCTGACTGGTTCCACCGCGAAATGCAACTGCTCCGAGGTCACGACCGAGGGCAGTGGCAGAATTGCCCGATTCAGCTCCATTTTCGCATCGACCCGGAACTCGCCCGCGATCCGCACGCCGATGCCCTCTTTGGAGCGGTAAAGCACAATTGGCGTCTTCAGCCAGGGCACAATCACGTGCGATTGTCCCGCGGGGCCGAGCAGCAGCGTCTCTGCCATCAGCAGGACGCCATCGACCGCGACATGCAGCCGATGCCCACTGACAAGCTCAAGTCGAGCCGACGGGCTGATCGCCACGGGCTGATGAAACACAAACTGGCACGTCGCCCCGAGCGTGACGCGGTCGCCGGGCTTGAGTGCCGTGCGCGTGATGGGTGTGGAGTTCACCAGCACGCCGCGATTCGATTCGAGCACAAACCCCTCGCCATCGCGGCTGATCTCGGCGTGCAGCCGCGACACATCGGCCAGCAGGGGAATGTCGATGGGTGCCTCAGCGATCGCCTGACCGAACGTGACTCGTGGCGCCAGGCAGACGAGATACCCGCCGACACCGTCGATCCAGAGCAGAAAACGCTTGGAATTCGAGCCAGCGTGACTCCCCCGGCTTTCCGGTGGAGGCATGTACGGCATCGTCTGCGGCTGCACCTGCTCCCAGGCCCGCACCTGCAGATTCCGGGCTTCGCGGTGTGCGGGTGCCACCGCCACCACCTTGGCCGCCCACTCGGCGGCGACGTTCCAGTCCTTTGCATCGCGGGCATCGCCCAGTTCGGCGACCGCGTTGCGATAGATTTCGTGCCGATTATGCAGGTATTCGAGGAAGCGGTCGAGTCCGGTGGCAGGGATGTTGCCGAGTCGCGGCCGCACTCGCTCCACGGTGCCGCTGGCGAGCAGAAAATCGCCGCGGTCTGCCATCTCCTGGCCCAGCACCCATTCCTGAGCGGCCTGCTCCAACGAATCGAAGTCGGGATGAAATGCCTGATAATTCCGCAGGCGGGCGACGGTCTCGATCACATGCAGCGGGTGCCCGGCTTCCATCGCGGCCCGGCACTCCGCAAGCGCCAGCCGCATCAGGGCCTGTCGCAGCGAGATTGCCCGCGGCTCGCTGGCATTCAGCGACTCCGCCGCGACGAGATGCGACCAGGCCGTCTCGGGATCGTCGCCGCGAAGTGTCTTCTCGCCCGCCGCAACGTAGGCCACCGCGATCGACGATGCCAACTGCAGTGCCTTGCGGTGCCGTTCTTCCAGCAGCGGTGCGACGAGCTGGTGCGCATCGCCGGGCCGGCCGTTCGCCAGGGCGTCATCGGCTTGTCTCAGTGTCAGCCACGGTGACGGTCGCATGGTGCTCACTGTACGGTGTCAACGAAAAAGCGACGCCGGGAATCGACGTCGCTTTTCGGTTTCGAACCTCATGGACTCAGTTGGTGGCCTTGCCAGCGGGCTTGACTGCGGGCTTGCCGTTGAGCGGGGCGAGAATCTCGTCCACGGTCAGGTTGTTGGCGGGGGCACCACTTTCGCTGGCCCGGGCCGGGGCGAGCTTGAGCTTGGTCCGCTTGATTTCGATTTCCTTCTGCAGGTCCTTGAGCGAGTCCTTGACGGCAGCGAGCTTGGTGTCGTCGAACTGGTACTTGCTCTCGATCTGCTGGAGTTGCAGCCGCTTGAAGTCGGCTTCGAGGCGATCGATCGCCGCGGTGAGTTCGCGCTTCTGCATCTTGATCGCTTCGACCTGCTTCTGCAGCACGTCCTTGATGCGTTCGCGGGACGCGAGGGTTTCAGTCATGACGCTGATGGTCTGCCGGCTGTCGGTGAGTCGCTTGACATCGTCGGCGAGAAGTTGTTTGGCTTCGTCCACCTTCACAGTCAGATGACCGTAATGCACGACGCGTTCCGTCGCGGCACTGATGGCTTCACCCGCGGCGCGGAGCTTCTTCTCCTCGCGGGCCACCCGGGCGGTCTCGCGATTGATGTCGGTGCTCAGGTAATCGACTTCGACGATCTCCTTGGCGAGCTCATCGCTGGCCTTGTCGATTTCCTTGTCGAGGGCTTTGACTTCCTTGCGGAGGGCGCGGATTTTCTTTTCGGTGGGCACCTTGGAATCGATCCATTCGCCGACGGCGCTGACCTCCTCCCTGGCGTACCCGGCCATGCGGGTGTTTTTGAGGACGACGAAGGCGGCGAAGCCGATGCCCGCCACGAGCAAGATCTTCTTGAGCATGATGCACTCCTGTTCCGGTCGCTCGGTGGCGGCGGCCCGTTGCCGCGTCGCCGGTGCCGTGATAAGAGTGTTTCGCCGGAGAAGTTTGAAGATTTTGCCGATCAGTCAACGTTTTCGATTTTTCTTCAGAATCAGCCAAGGGAGCCCAGCAAGCAGCGAAATAATGCCCAGCCCTGCTGCAGTCAACAGCTCCTTGTCGTTCTCAGGCGGGGGATCGAGCTCGACTTTGCCATTGCTAATAACTAGCCGTGTCGAAGCCGCGTGACTGCCACCGTCGTCTGCGACGATCTTGTACAGCCCGGCCTCAATCGGTCGCGGCAGCTCCGCGATACCTTTGTCGTTCGTGGTCGCTTCAGACACGACGGCACCAGCGGAATCCAAAATCCGCACCCGACCGGCGATCAATGGTGTGTCGTCGTCGAAATACACAGTCGCCCGCACAACGGTAGCACCCTCATCGGGCACAATCAACGAGGCTTCAATCACCAAGCCGTGGGCCGAAGCCATCAGCGGCAGGAGCAGAACCATCAGCAGTGCCACTCGCATCATTCAGGAGCCTCGTTCGAGCCGCGGACCAGGTTGATGATCACACCTGCCGCAAGCAGGCCACCGCCCATGATCACCACCATCGCGCCGAGGATGATCTCTTCGTAAAAGACGGTCTGCACGAGTTCGCCGAAGAGCGGCCAGCCGAGCCAGACGATCACAATCCCTGCGGCGATGCCGGGACCGAACGGGATTGCCGGATCGGCACTTGGCGGCCATCGACGAATCAGGGCCACCAACCGCAGCAGCAGGACAATCGGCAGCAGCACGACCGCCCCGACGAAAAACGCAATCGCGATCGGCTGCCAGCCAAGGAAGGCACCCGCCATCATCAGCAGGTCGGCGTCACCGATGCCGAGTGCTTCCTTGCCGAAGCCCATCTCGAAAAGATACTTGACGCTGCGGCCAATCGCCTGCCCCACGGCGGCACCGACTACGGCGGTCATCAGTCCCAGTTGCCAACTTCCCGCGGGTGCCCAGTCCAGCGGCGGACCCCACACGGGCCACAGCGTCAACCCGATCGGGATAATGCCCGAGCAGAGCGGATGCGACCACGGCATCTGATTCAGATTCGCGGGGATGTCCGTCACCGCACTCGGCCACGGCCAGGGGAGCAGCGTTGAGGTGATCAGCCCCACGATCGTGCCGATCACCGTGATCTGAGCCGGTACAATCTTGTATTGAATGTCGATCACGGATGCGGCAATCAGCATCGCCAGCAGGAACGCGTGGACGAAGAAGAACAGCCACGCCGTCAGCGTCGGCACGCCGCCCCACACCGCGTTCCGCAGGCCGGGAATATCACTCGTATTCAGCATGATCTCGGCGACGAAGAGCCCGACGAACGCCAGCCCGGTGAAAAGCTCCACCCACAGGTAGCGACTGCTGAACGTGGCCCCGCACATGCGGCAGCGACCGCGAAGGCGGAGGTAGCCGATGATGGGGAGGTTGTCGGCGAGCCGGAGCGGTTGCAGACAGGTGAAACACCGCGAGCCGGGCCAGATCACGCTTTTCTCGAACGGCAGCCGGGCGATGAGCACGTTCAGAAAGCTGCCGACCACCAAGCCGAACGCGAAGACGAAGAACAGGAAAATCACAGCTGGCAGGTTCATCATCAGCCAATTCATTTTGGCACCTGCTGCGCGATCAGCCCGGCTACGATCTCCGGGGCTTCACTGCCATTGATGCGGAGTGAGGCGACGGCCTCATACAACGGTGCCCGTTCCGCCATGAGTCGCTTGACTTCCTCGAATCCACCTTCCACGGTCAGCCGCGGTCGGCGATCCACCGTTGAAGTATCGTTTTCGATCCGCCTCCAGCATTCCACGGGTGGAGTGTCGAGCCAGACCACGCACGCCGTCTTGAGCAGATCGCGATTCGCTTCGCGGAGCACCACGCCCCCGCCGGTGGCGAGGACGATTTCCGTCTCCACGGCGAGCCGCACGAGGTTCTCGCTCTCGATATCGCGAAAGACGTCCTCGCCATCATCGGCGAAGATCGCAGCCACCGAACGGCGGGCGTGCATCTCCAATTCGGCATCGGCGTCGAGGAAACGCCAGCCGAGCTTGGCAGCCAAAATCGGGCCGACCGTGCTCTTCCCACAGCCACGGTAGCCGATGAGTGCGATGCGGTTCATATCAATGATGGTAGCGAAGAGGCTCACAATGGAACTGCCACGCAACCTGAAAGTCGACAGTGTGTCGCGACTCGACATCGGCGAACCGCACACGATCGCCGGAACCGCCACGATCACCGAGGCCCTCGCCGCGATGCGCGCCGCTCATGTGAGTTGCCTGCTCGTGGTGCAGGACGACAAAGTCGTCGGCATTTTCACCGAGCGTGATCTGCTCACCCGCGTGCTGGCAGTGCGCAAACCACTGAGCCTCAGCGTTGCCGAGTGCATGACGCCCGAGCCCGTGACGGTGAACCCCAAAGACCCCGTGCGCACCGCGATCCGACGCATGCAGTCTGGCGGGTACCGGCATTTGCCTGTCGTGGACGAAGAGGGCCGACCCGTGGGCATTCTCAGTGCCAAGAAGATCGTGCAATACCTTGCCGATCACTTTCCCGCAACGGTCTACAATCTGCCGCCGGACCCGAATCAGGTGCCAACCACGGCGGAGGGAGCTTGAGCCTTGAGACACTGAATGCGAACAGCCAACGAAGAAGGAAGAAGAGAATAAATCACTCTGCCGGCGCGAGTGTCGTTTCGCGGACCTTGCCGTCGCGGATGAAAAAAGTCTTGACTGGGCTGAACGTCGACAGGTCTTTGTGATTGAGCATGTAGAGCACGTTGTCGAGCGTGATCGCTTCCCACTGATGGAAACCGATGAGGATGTCGCCGCGTTGCAGGCCGGCTTTGGCAGCGGGACTGCCCGCGATCGCCTCCGTGATACTCAGGCCGCCGCGGAGTTGTGCGTCGGTGCGGATCACCACGTCGCGGGCCGCGGGGGCGAGCTTGAGGCCGAGCCGCCGCTGAACCACATCGATCGTGCCTTTCTCCAGCGGTTGCAGTGTCAGGTCGAGCTTGACCTGATCGCCTTTTCGACGGATCACCACATTTACCGGCGTCAGGCCGCGGTCGAGGAAGCCGCGTTCCACGTCGATGGTGGTGTTCACGACCACATCGCCGACTTTTTCGATGATGTCGCCGCTCTGGAACCCCGCGGCGGCTCCCGCTTCGACCGCTTCCACGCTCACCCAGCGGCGGACACTGCTCTCTTCGCTGACGCGCTCGACGTGATCTTTCACAATCAGTCCGTGGCGGACGCCATTGCGCTTGCGAACGCTGAGCATCTCGGCGGCACGCTCGATCATCGTGTCGACGGGGATGGCGAAGGCGATGTTCTGGGCTCCGGCCCGGATGGCGACATTCACGCCGATGAGTTCGCCCTTCTTGTTGAAGAGCGGGCCGCCGCTGTTGCCGGGATTGATGGGGGCAGTCGTCTGAATGAGGCCCTGATAGGAGATCTCCTTGTTCAGCGAGACATCGCGGCTCTTGTAGGCGATGTTGCCGACGCTGACGGTGTGCTCGTAGCCGAAGGCATTGCCGATGGCGATCACCTGCTCCGCGTCGAAGAGATCTGTCGCGGTGCCGAGCGGCACGATGGGCAACGCATCCGGGGACTCGATCTTGATCAGCGCGAGATCGGCTTTCTTGTCGAGGGCGATCACCTTGGCTGCGACCTGCTTGCCGTCGACGAGGCGGACCTTGAGCACCTGAATCTCATCGACGACGTGATAGTTTGTGATGACATAGCCGCGGGGGTCGAGCAGGATGCCGGTGCCCATGCCGTTGACGCGCTGCATCTGAAACGGACTCGATGCGGCTTTGAAGGGATCATCCTGTGGCTGCGAGATGGTCCGCTCGCTGTGGATGTTGACGACGGCACCCTTCACCTTTTCGACGATGTCGACGAGAGCGTCGCGTCGTTTGGAGGTGAGAACCGGCTCCGCCGCGTTCAAGCGGGTCGGCGGCATCTGGGCCGAGGCGATGTAGCCACCGAAGAGTCCTGCCGTGAGGCCCACGGTGAGAACAGCCCGGCGGTGGAGGCGCGTTGCAAGCGACATGGGTGGCCCACGAATAACAGCGGTGTGAAGCTGCTGAATTCATCGGACTGCGACAAAAACCCGCTGCACGCATCAGGCCGCGAGTTATCGGACTCGATGGAGTTGGGGGCAGGGTCGTGACAGGCAAAGCGGCTTCACCGGAAAGGCCGGTCGTAGCGGTGACAGGCTTTATTCATAACTTGAACGAAACTGACACCTCCCAGGAAATACTGTCATGGCTACGTCGGCACGTCTGACTCAGATTGAAGCGATGATCGCCGACGATCCCGCCGACACGATGCTGCACTACATGCTGGGCATGGAGCATGTGAGCCTGGGCGACGACGCCGCAGCCGTGGTGGTCTTTCGGAACATCATTGGCCGCGAGCCGTACGTCCCGGCGTATCACATGGCAGGCCAGGCACTGGCCCGGATGAACAAATTGGAAGAGTCCGCCGCGATACTGAAGGATGGCATCGAAGCGGCACGGTCCGTGAACGATCTCCACGCACTCGGCGAAATGGAAGCGTTGCTCGCGACCGTCGATTGAAATAGTGACACTGCCTTGCGTGCGCTGCGGACTGGTGAGATTCGGATTCCAAAATTAATACCCGCCCGCGTGTGTCGCTCACCATCCCCCGCCCGCACGAAACCAGATACTCTGCCTTCACCTCCACACGGTCACACCTCATGCGCAAGTCCTTCGCAATCCTGCTCCTGTTGGCGGCATCGCTGCCGGCGTTCGACAAAACCCGGCTCGACGCCATCGACGGTGCCGTCGAGAAGGCGATCGCCAGAAAAGAGATCCCCGGCGCTGTGGTGCTCGTGCTGCACGGCGACGACATCGTCTACCGCAAAGCCTTCGGCAATCGGGCACTCGAGCCGAAGGTCGAGCCGATGACCGTCGACACCATCTTCGATATGGCGAGCATCACCAAGCCCGTCGCGACCGGCACGAGCATTCACAAGCTCATCGAAATGGGCAAACTGAAAACCACCGACACGGTCGCCAAGCACTGGCCCGAGTTCGCAGCCAACGGCAAAGACAAGGTCACCATCGAGCACTGCCTGCTGCACACCAGCGGGCTGACCGCGGACAACTCGATCAAGGACTACGCCAATGGCCGCGAGGAGGCGATCAAGAAAGTCGCGGGCCTCAAGCTCGAAGCCCCACCCGGAACGCGTTTCAAATACAGCGACGTCGGCTTCATTGTGCTCGGTGTTCTCGTCGAACGCATCAGCGGCGAACCACTCGACGTGTTCGCCACGAAGAACGTGTTCGAGCCTTTGGCGATGGGTGATTCGAATTACCTGCCGACTGCGCTACGAGGATCATTTAACGTGGCCAATATTGCTATTCCTGATCTGAATCGCATTGCTCCCACTGGCCAGCGAGACAAGAAGATTATTCGCGGCTTTGTCCATGATCCCCGCGCCTTTGCGATGGACGGTGTCGCCGGGCATGCGGGCCTGTTCAGCACTGCCGATGATCTCGCTCGCTACTGCCGCATGCTCATGAACGGCGAAGGCGTTCTCAGCAAAGAGAGCTTCAAACGCTTCACCGAACCGCACAAGGTCCCCGGCGGTCAGCGCTCGCTCGGCTGGGATGTCGCGACCGGGTTCAGCGGCCAGCGCGGCAATCTCTTCCCCGCGGGCGAGGGCTTCGGCCACACCGGATTCACCGGCACCAGCATCTGGATCGACCCGTCCTCCAAGACCGCGATCATCATCCTCACCAACCGCGTTCACCCGAACGACAAAGGCAACGCCAGCCCGCTGCGGCGCGAAGTGGCGAACATTGTGGCGAGTGCCACCGACGGCGTTGCCGCACGCCGGAAGCCTGTCAAGACCGGGCTCGACCTGATGGCGGAAAGCAAGTTCGCAGCGCTCAAGGGGAAGAATGTCGGCATCGTGACCAACCACACCGGCAAGACCGCCGATGGCACGTCGATCATCGACGCCATGACCGCAGCCGGGGTGAACGTCGTCGCACTCTTCAGCCCCGAGCACGGCATCCGCGGCGAGAAAGACGAGAAAGTCGGCGACAGCAAGGACGAGAAAACCGGCCTGCCGATCTACAGCCTCTACGGCCAGCACCGCAAACCGACCGCCAAAATGCTCGAAGGCATCGACACGCTCGTCTACGACATTCAGGACATCGGCTGCCGCTTCTACACCTACATCAGCACGCTCGGCATGATCCTCGAAGCGGGAGCCGAGAACAAACTGGATGTCTTCGTGTTCGACCGACCGAACCCCATCGGCGGCTCGCTCGTCGAAGGGCCATTGCTCGATGACGGTATCAGCAACTTCGTGGCGTATCACAAAATCCCGCTGCGGCACGGGCTCACCGTCGGCGAACTCGCTCAAATGTTCAAAGCCGAACGCAAGCTCGACGTGAAACTCCAGGTGGTGAAGTGTCAGAATTGGCGTCGTGGCGAGACCTTCGATCACACCGGGTTGCCGTGGCGGAATCCGTCGCCGAACATGCGGCATCTGATCGCCGCGGTGCTTTACCCCGGCATCGGACTGATCGAGTTTACCAATGTCAGCGTCGGCCGCGGCACCGAGCGACCCTTCGAATGGATCGGTGCACCCTGGATTGACGGCCGCAAGCTTGCGAGTGCCTTGAACGCCGCGGGGCTTCCTGGTGTGAGCTTCCTGCCCACATCACGCACGCCGAGCAGTTCCAAACACGCGGGCAAGGAGTGCCACGGCGTCGACATCATTGTCACCGACTGGAACGCGGTGAAGCCCGTCGAGCTCGGCATCACGCTCGCCGTCACACTGCGGAAGCTCTTTCCGAAGGAGTGGGACACGACCAGGCTCAACACTCTGCTGCTGCACAAGGCGACGCTCGCCGGGATACTCGCGGGCAAGCCGGCTCCGGAATTGAATGCCGCGTGGCAGGCAGACGCCGAAGCGTTTCGCGATCGGCGGAAGAAGTTTTTGATTTATCCGCAGTAGTCGTCAGCCGAGAAATGCCCACGCCACCGCGAACGCCAAAGCGAAGAGCACGAGGATCGCGGCAACGAGCGGGCCCGATTTCGCGTGCTGGCGGTTTTCAATGATCGGCGCGTCGCGGAGCGACGACGGTCGCGGCACGCCACGTTTGCGGCGTATGTCCTCATCGTCGCTACGACGCACTGGTTCAGTCCTGGCAGGTTGCGGCTTCGGTGGCTCAGGAGCCTGCACCGGTTCGGCGTGTGTGAACAGCAGCGCGGGCGACGTCTCACAGACTCGCCGCAGCACATCTTCAAGCGGCTGCATCCCGCTCGCCGGTCGCCCGGCCACCGCGGCAAATGGATCACCCTGCTCCAGCACCGGCGGTTCGTCGTCGAGCAGCATCGCCGCCGTCACCGGGCGTTCGCGCGGTGTGATCGGCACCATCGCCCAGCAGATCCCGCAACGGATGCTGGCGTCGTAGTTGTCGCTCGGCACCTCGACCGTCGACTTACATTTCGGGCAGGTCACCATGCAGTTGTTGTATGCCTGCAAATTGCTCTTGCACGGTTGACCGCTGGCGGTTCACAATCGTCGAGGACCAGGACGGTCGGGGAAGTCGCAAGGATGCCGCGATACGCAATGCCAACTCTGCTCGCACTCGCCGTCGGCTGGGCGTACTGGCCCACGCTCGACTTCCTTCTCTGCAAATGGATCGACGATCCGCAATATTCGCACGGCTTCCTCGTGCCGCTCTTCAGTGCCTATCTGCTGCATCGCAACTGGAATGCCATTGCCTCGGCTGCTCGCGGTCAGGGTTGGCCGCTCGTCGCCGGATTGCTGCTGGCCGTCGCCCTGCCATTGCGCGGACTCGGCGGCGGCCTGCTGTTCCACCAGCTTGACTGCCTCGCACTGCTCCTGACGCTCGCCGCAATCGCGGTCGGGCTCGGCGGGCGGAAGCTCCTGACTCTCACGGCCCCGGCGATCGGGTTTCTGATTTTCGCAGTGCCGCTGCCCTACGAACTCGAGCGCAATCTCGGCGGCCCGCTGCGGATCGCCGCAACCACGACCAGCACATTCATGCTGCAGACGCTCGGGCTGCCGGCGATTGCCGAGGGGAATGTCATCCTCATCGACGAGGTGAAGCTCGGTGTCGTTGAAGCCTGCAGCGGGTTGAAAATGCTCGTCACTTTCGCCGCGTTCAGCGTCGGAGCTGCACTCCTCGCGCACCGCAGCGGATTCGAGAAGCTGATGGTGCTGTTGGGCATTGTGCCGATCGCGCTGCTCGCCAATGTCGCCCGTATTGTCGCCACGGGCGTTGCACTGACCTTCATCACCGATCACTCGACCACCGACTTTCTGCACGATCTCTTTGGCTGGCTGATGATGCCGCTCGGCCTCGCACTGCTGGGCCTCGAGCTTTGGATCTTGCAGCGGCTGGTCGTGAGAGAAAGCAAATGACTTTCGAGGAGCATGGCATGAACGGACCGACTCTGACTACGCCTACCAAATCGGTCGCTGTCCCGGCTCGGCCGGCGGCGCCGCGGCCCGCGT
>JBGSSZ010000532.1:0-17990 GCA_041736785.1 Limnoglobus sp. | reverse complement strand
GTCGCCTTGCGGATCGCCTTCGAGCGGGACATGCCTGCAATCAACAGCGGCACGCAAGCATTCTCCACGGCATTCAGAGCTGGGAGCAGGTTGTATTGTTGAAACACGAAGCCGATGTTGTGGCCGCGAAAGTTGACTTTGCGGCTACCACGCATCTTGGAGATCACCTGGCCAAGCACTTGGACTTCGCCCTGCGTGGGATCGAGCAGCCCCGCGACGACGGAGATGAGAGTCGTCTTGCCGCAACCGGACGGGCCGACGAGCAGGACCATTTCGCCGTAGGGGAGATCGAGCGTCACGTCTTTCAATGCGACGGTCTTGGCATCGCCGCTGCCGAAGATCTTGCTCACATTGTTCAGGTGGATTGCGCTCATCGGAACACCACGCCGGCTTCGAGGAAGAGCACGCGTCGCATACTCACGAGCGCGGAGAGTGTGATGATCGCGAAGACCGCGGTGGCGCTGATGGCCATGATCTGCCAGCCGAAATAGAACGCGGGCGGCGTACCTTTGACGAACTTTTCAAACACAAAACCGAAGGCAGCCGCACCGCCGATGCCGAGCCCGTAGCCAATGATGCCGACGACCATCGCCTGCAGCATGATCATGCCAATGAGCCGCGGGTTGCTGACGCCCATTGCTTTCAAGGATCCAAACTGTTTGATGTTCTCGATGGTGAAAAGATAAAAGGTCTGCCCGGCAATCGCACAGCCGACCACGAATCCGAGCATCACCGTGATGCCGAAGTTGATGGGGATGCCGGTCCGTTTCATGTAATAGTCGATGGTCGTCCAGAAAAACTGATCATTGCTCTCCGCTTTCAGACCGGTCTGTTTGGTAATATTTTCGCAGACCGTGTTCACGGGCGTGTTGTCGTTCGCCTTTGCGAGGATAAATGTCAGCGTTTTCCGCTCCTGGGGGATGAACGCCACCGCCTGTGAGTATGTGCAATAGAGAATCGGAAACGTCTGAAATGTGGGATTGCATTTGCACATGCCAATAATGACAGCACGCTTGTCATTCATCTCCAGCGTGCGTCCTTTTTCAAAAGGCACATCGCCATAGAGGTATCGCCAGCCGAATTCATCGATCATCACGGCATTGGGTTGGCGGAGGTCGCCCAAGTCGCCGTGCAAAATGCGGTCGGGCCGCGGTGCGCCGACGAGCGTGGCGTCGTCGAGGCCGATCACAATCAACTGCTGGAATTTTCCCTCAGCCAGTTTGCCGCGGGCGATGCCCTTATACAGACGCACCGCCCACTTGACCCCTTCCACACCACGGACGCGGAGCAGCTTGTTTTCACTCATCGGTTTGACGTCGTCGACGAACTGCACGTTTTTATCCATGACCCAGATGTCGCCGCCTTCGATGTCGCGGATCTGGCTGGTGGTGTTGCGCATGAGTCCGCAGAAGATGGCCATCTGCTGAGCCATGAGTAGGGCGGCGAAGCTGACGCCGAAGATGATGCCGAGATATTTCACCGTGTCGCCGGTGAGCATGCGGAGCGCGACCCAGTTCATAGCGGTGCCTCCAAGTGCGAGGCATTGATAGGCTCGCCATGCCCGATCGCGGCCAGTGTGAATCGCACGACGTGCTCGGCGATCTGCTCAACGGGGATCGCGTCCATCGTGTCTGCACCGAAGATCAGTCCCGCCACGCTGCGATTCTGGCGGTAGAAGAGGCACTGACCGATGACGCTGAAGCCGATCATCAACAGGCGATGCTCTTCCGCAGTCGGGAACATTTCGCGGAGGATGTCTCTCAGTGCGAATGCCGTGGGTTGGATGTAGTCGTGGACGATCTGCTTGGCGGCTTCGGTGGGGTTGGCCATCTCGCGCATGATCAGCTGAATCGACACTGGGCTCGCCGGGACGGCCATGCTGCGGACCATCGCCGTGATGAAGTCGCGGAGTTTCTGCTGTGGCGGCGTGCCTGCAGGCCAGGTCGGCGGCGGACCCTTCGACACGGAGCAGGAATGTGCGTGCTTGCAGGCCTCGATGTAAAGCTGTTCCTTGTCGCCGAAGTGGTAGTTGATCGCGGCAATGTTGGCACCGGCCTTCTCGACGATCTCGCGGACGGTGGCTGACTTAAAGCCTTTATCAGCAAAGACTTCCTCCGCAGCGAGGATGAGTCGCTCTTTGACATTCGAAGATGGTGCTTCGGCATACATGGTTTGAAACAATCATATCAAACAACTGTTTCAAATGCAAGTTTAATCTGGCAGTTCATAAACCGACTGCATGGCGCACTCGTTTCCCATCGCCCGCAAGGCACTCGCGTTTGGTCGCCGGGCTCGGGCGAACTGGCTGACCCGGCATCAGAATCCGTTCAATTTCTGGATCCACATGATCGGCATCCCACTGGCGTTTGCGAGCCTGCCGCTGCTGTTCTGGGACTGGACCTGGGCACTCTCTGCGTTTGTGCTGGGCTACTTCCTTCAGTGGATCGGACACCGCGTTGAGGGCAACGACGTCGGCGAACTGATCCCGATCAAGCGCATGCTCGGGCTGAAGACCGTGTCGATCGCACCTCAGTATCAACCGTCTGCCCCAGACTCACCGGTCGCATGAGACGCTGCAAGTTCCGTGGCGACGCAGCTTGCCCGCTTGAGTCCAACTTCTCTGAATTCTCGAATTCGCAGTGAAATGCAGCCGGAAACCGTCACAGATTGCCATGCCGGGTGGAGTTTTCGCCGGTTCGTGCCGATAGCCTACGCAGGACCATGCCTGTTCGCAGGTGTGGGCCGCGAGATTCGACGACGCGACCCGAGGGCGACCATGAAGCGATTGCAGCGAGCGGCCCGGTTGGTCAGTGGATGCGCAGCCAGCCTGATTGTGGCAGGATGCGCTCAGCCGCTGATGATCGAACCGGCAGATCGGGAGCGGGCCGTGGCCGCGGGATTGAGCCCCGCATTGCAAAGCCGCCTCGAGAATTACCCGCACGATCCCATTGCGCCATCGCTGACGCAGCCGGGCATTTCCCCTGCGACCGTGCTCGACCCGAATCGACCCGCACGAAATATGTCGCTCAAAGAATGTATCGCGATCGCCATCGAGCAGGGTAACGTCGGTATCCAGGGCGGCACCCTCAACGCCGGCAACCTGCAGGACACGCCGTTCAATTTCACCGGTCGCACGCTCGGCGGCACCGACACCATCCGCGCACTCGTGCTCGATCCCGCCGTCGTCGGGGCCGACATCGAAAAGGCACTCTCGAAATTTGACACACGCTGGATCACCAGCATGTCGTGGAACTATCAGGATCAGGCGGTGCTGAACCTGCAGCAGAGCTTCAGCAACGGTGACTCGGCCGCGATCAACACCACGCTCGCCAAGCCGCTCCCTACTGGTGGTGTGGCGGGCATCTCGTTCAACGTCAACTACCAGAAGCTCTCGAACCCGCCGACCAACAACAGCTTCGTCACGCTGAACACGAGCTACACTCCGCGGCTGCAGTTCATCTTCGAGCAGCCGCTCTTGCAGAACTTCGGCGTCGAGATCAACCAGTTGCTGCCCCAGCATGCGGGAAGCTCGCTGCTGAGTGGCTTGCGACCCTCTGGCGGTACCACGGTCGAAGGCATTCTGCTCACCCGCATCCGCTTCGATCAGACCAAGGCCGACTTCGATCGCCTCGTCAATCAGATGCTCCTGAACGTGGAGTACGCCTACTGGAATCTCTACGCCGCGTACTACAACCTCTTCGCCCAGGAAGAGACGCTGAAGCAGGCCTTCGAACTCTACACCGTGCTCAAGAAGCGCTATGAAGTCGGCTCGCTGCGTAAGCAGGAGTTCAAGCAGACCGAAGCTCAATACTGGCTCTTCCGCCAGCAGGCTCTCAGTGCCCGGCAGCAAGTGCTTGCGTCCGAGCGCATCCTCCGCGGTCTGCTCGGGATGAACAGCTTCGACGACGGTCAGCGGCTGGTGCCGACCGATGAGCCTGTGCTCGCGCCGTACTCGCCCGACTACTACGAGATCGCCAATGAGGCTCTTGCCTATCGGCCTGAACTTCTGCTGGGTCGCATGGATCTCAAGTTCCGTCAACTCGACCTGATACTCTCGAAGAACCAACGTCGTCCCGACCTGCGTTACTTCGCGACCTACGATGTCAACGGTTTGGGTCAGCGGCTCGACGGCTCTGACTTCTCCACCAACACCGTCAACGGTGTGACCAATACCACACCGAACAACGCTCTCGCCAGCCTCGGCAGCAACCAGTTCAACAGTTGGCAGATGGGGCTGCGGTTCGACATGCCGCTGGGCTTCCGCGATGCCAACGCCTTGGTTCGTCAAAGCCGGCTCAACATCATGCGGAGCTACTACCAGCTTCAGGACGCCGAGCGGAAGGTGCTGGAAGTGCTGACGAACCAGTATCGCGAAGTGTTTTTTCAGCAGCAGAACATGCAGGAACTCCGCGAGCGTCGCAGGAGCCTGCAGGAAACGCTCGATCTTCAGCGGAAGTTCATCGAAGCCGGTAGTTGGGATGTGAACAGCCTCTTCAACATCCTGCAGACCCAGCGCGACACAGCGGGTGCGGTTGCCCAGGAGTTCCAGTCGATCGCTCAGTACAACCAGGCACTGGCGGGTCTGGAGTTCGCGAAGGGGACGATCCAGCATTACAACAACGTGAGCATCGCGGACGCACCGCTGCCTCCGATGGCGGCGAAGAAGGCGGCGGACCACTTCCGTCAGCGTCAGTCGTCGCCGATGCTGCGGGAGCGAGAGAATCCGATGGGTCTGCCTCAGTTGCCGTCGCTGTCGCAGCCGTGGGAGTCGCCGTTGAACACGATGCCCGAGTTGCCTCCGGGTGTGACGCCGGCACCGACCATGCCCCCGCTGCCGAAGAACCTGCCCGCCCCGCCAAACATGGCAACGCCGGGTCGGACCGCGATGCGGGAAGTGGTGGAGCCACTGAGCCCGACAACCGTGCCGCCGTGGCCGGGTGCGGCACCGGCCGCCAATGAAGCGACCTTCACTCCGGTGGGCTCAGTGCAGATTCCACCACGGACCCGGCGATAATTTCGAAGCCCAGCCGCTGCAACGGCTGGGCTTTCTTTTGTGCTAATTGTCGTAAGAGATACTCGAGTGGAGAGTCTCGGGTCGGGGAAATCGCATGGATCATTCCCAATCACTCATCGATCGACTCGAACACCTCCAAAACGAACTCGAACACCTTCAGTCTGTGCTGGAACAGACCCAACGATCGCAAGCACTGACGGTCACGGAGGAACAACGGCTCCGGCGAACGCTGCGCTGCCTTCGTGAACTGAGACAGGAATACCTGCCGTGGGCTCGGCTTCGCCCTGATGCCGCTCAGACAGCACGCATCCTGATTTGGGTCACGCGCGTGCGCCTCCATGTGTTATAACGGTGGAAGGAGCCAACCATGGACGACATGCGATACGAAAACGGTGGCAGGGCGATCCGCGAACGACGCGAAGCGATGGGCTTGTCGACGACGGAAGTCTCTGCACGATGCGGGCTGACGGCAGAGCAATTCAGTGCGATCGAAGGCGACCACATCGGCGTCGATTATTCACAATTCGAGCGGATCGCGGACGCGTTTGGACTGCACGTCCTCGAACTATCCTGGGAATATCTGATCGCTGCCAAACCCGGATTTCAACAAACGCTGGAAGGTCGGAAGATGCAGGAACTCACGAAGAGCATTCTCGGAGAACTTCGCTCAGCGCCCCATGTTTCATCGACCGGTTCCGACGGGAATCTGAATCTCGACCAACGCGGGCATGAGGTCTCCGTCTAGGAATCCGTTGTATCTGCTCTGTTTGCCGGACATGCGAGCGACGGACAATCGGCCAACCCGACTGCGTCGCTTGTGCGTCCGACTAGCAAAAATCGAATCAGGAGTCTGCAATGACGGACATCGAACCCCAAGTCGTCGAATACACAGGCTTTCGCGATCTTGACGACGAGGGTGTGCTCGAGCAGCCGTTCTGGGAGCGGTACAACTCGCGGCTAGAAATGCCGATCTCGATCACTATGGCCATTCTAATTCCTGTGCTCTTGGCGGCACTCGTCATCTTCTTCAGCTACTTGCTGCCATCGAGCAAGGACAACACTCCGCCCGCGATGACCTGGCTCGATGGCGAAGACGACACCGGCGTCGGTAGCGCCGGCGATGGCGGAGTCGATCAGCCTTTGGCTCTGGGGCAGCCTCCGCAGCAGTCCGATTTCCAGCGTCTGCCCAAGGAAGTGGACATCGCCCAGGTGAAGGAAGAGATCGGCTCGATCCGTGTGGATGAGAGCACGGATGCCGACATCTCCGACAGCATGGCGGCAGCCATCGCCACGCTGAACAAAGACCTGCGCGACAAGATCGCCGGGTCGCGGAAAGGCAGCGGCAATGCCGCCGGGAGTGGTGGCAATGAAGGTACCGGCACCGGCATCGGCGGGACTGGCAGCGACAGTACCCGCTCACGGGCACTCCGCTGGGTCATCAAGTTCGACACACGCACCGGGAAGGACTACCTCGAACAGATCGCGGGGCTCGGCGGCGAAGTGATGCTGCAGGTCAACAACGACAACCGAAGAATGTACCTGTTCAAAGACCCGCGGAACGCAGCCGGGCGTGTGATCGCCAGCGATGCGGAACTGCAGCGGCTCAACACACTGCTGCGGTTCGAGGATATCCGCCGCACGTCGGTGGAAGCGGTGTCGGACGCTTTGAATCTGGGCTATGTGCCGCCGATGTTCCTAGTGTACTTCCCAAAGAAGCTGGAGCAGAAGCTCGATCTTCTCGAACGGCAGTATCAGAACAAGGATCCGAAGCAGATCCGTGAGACGGTGTACAAGGTCGTCCGTCGCGGCGGTGAGTATGACTTGTATGTGCTGAATCAGATTCTGAAGTGAAAAAAGTGTCCCGCCGGTGGTTCAGCAATGTCGCCCAGTCATTGCAGTCGCCGGCCGGCGGGACGAAGGAATAATAGACGTTGGATTTGCCTGTTCCAATCGCAATGCGGGTTTTTCCTGCATTCTCATTTTCTGCTGTCTGTAACTCCGGCATGAAGCGGTTTGAAATCACGGCAGGAGTTCAAAGTTTTAATTCTGCCAGAGAGCGATAAATTTCCGCCAGAGCTTGCCAGCCGCTGCTGTCGGGAATCCCGACACTCGCAGCTGTCAACTGAGCGATGGCCGCGGCATGGTCGCCCAATGCCAAGGCTGCCACACCAAGATTGAACGCTTTCAACGGCGAATCGGGCAGTGTGGCCCAGAGAGCCTGGGCCTCCGCGAGTTCGCCAGCATTCCAGCGGGCCACGGCGGCATCGTTAATCGCGTGAGCTTCGGACGTGATGGACAAGTTCATCGTCGCGCCGACTGCGGGCTGTTCCTCGTCTGCAAGGATGCGGTCCAGCTCCGATACCATTTGTGGGAAATGGCCCAAAGCCATGGGCAGGAATCGCACGGCGGGTTGCGAGCGGACGTGACTGGCCCAATCCGCCGGCATTTTCGGCACTGTGGTCACGCCCAGAGCCTTGAGCACCACCTGGGTCTCGCTCCAGGCGGTGCCGGGCTCCACGCGGAAAGCACTGGTGACATCGTAAGGCTCGACAGCGGTGACCGTCTCCGCAGTGGGAGTCTGGAGGAATCGCCGGGTGAGTTCAGCTATGGAAGGTTGCATGACACTGTCTCAGGAGTTGTGATCATAACGGAATCGGGAACCCGACTTGCGCAGAAAGCTGGCAGAACAAATCGGCGGGCGAGTTCGTAAGACAAACTCATCATCTCAGCAGGGTTTGCGATGGCCGATACAACGCCACGGCTGCCGGTCACGGCGGAGGCGAATGATTATGCCCCCTATTCGTTCCTCGCCGTGTTTTCCGCGGGGCTGGCGGGGCTGTTCGTGCTGGTGCTGCTGCTGCTGGGCATCAGTTCCTGGCTGGCGGGTCAGCCGCTGTTTGAGCCGGAGCTCCTAATCATCCCGCTGGTGGCGCTGGTGCTGTCGTTTGCGGCCCGCCGCCAGATTCGCAACTCCGAAGGCACCCGCGTGGGTCTGCCGCTCTGCAACGCCGCGTGGTGGATCGCCATCGTCGGCGGCCTCTGTTTTATGGTTTACCTGTTTGGCATCGGCTTCGCCGTCAGCCGTGATGCCGAAACCGCGTTCAAGCTTTGGGCCGATCCGTTCGCGAAGATCAATCCCGTCGACCCCAAAAACGTCGAGATGCTCACGACTTTCCACGGCACACTCACTGCGGACAAGCAGGTCACGGTCGCACCCACCGACAGTGTCAAGCTCCACGAGCAGTTCCGCAATCCGCTGCTGGCATATCGTCAGTCGGATCTGGTCCGCATCGCGGCTCGAAACCCGGGCGAAGTTCAGTTCGAGGTGATCGGCCTTGAGGACTGGAAGAACGAGAAATCGGGAGTCTTGACTTGCCGTCTAACTGTGAAGGTGACGTCGCCTGAGGGCGAGTTCACGATGGGTCTGCCGATGGCACGGCAGACGCTCAAAGGCAAGACCGAGCCGATCTGGCAGATCCAGCCGCCGCAGAATGATTCCACGCTTTTTTTCCGCACCACCAAGCTCAACGACTACGGCGAGCGCATCCGCGACATGGAGATCGCTGCCCATCAACTGGCACTGTCGTTTCTGACGGCGGTGAACAGCCGCGACTACAACGCCAAGATTTTTGAAGAGTATGGCAAGCCCACGCCCGAAGCTCAGATGCCGCTGATCCGGCTCAACAGCCAGGCAAACCTGCGTGGTGCACTGCTCGGTGGCATCGCCTATCCGAATTACGACCCTGTTGATGAATTTGAGTCGATTTCGCAGCAGCATTTCAAGCCGCTGGACGGCGGTGACCCGGCTCGCGAGTCGGAGCAGCGCAAGCAGTTTCGCCGCGTGTGGCAGGGTGGGTTCATCGGCTTGCCGGGGCATATTCTGACCCGTTCGCCGGACGTGGCGCCGATTTTCGTACCGGGTCCGGATGCCTGGGAAGTGCGCGTGCCGATCGAGTTGCAGACCACGCAGGGCGACAGCAGCCAGAGTGCGGCTCGTGGAGTGGTGGTCCTTCGCGTCGACGACCCGGAGTTTCTGGCAGAGCTCAAAGCACTCCGCGCGAATCCGGGCCAGCTTCACGATCCCCGAACGCGAACCACCCCGCCAAAGCCGGTGCCCTGGCGGGTGGTACGGATCGAAAGCGACATGAAGGTCGAGACTGCAGCACGACTGCCGCAGTGACTACCGCATGATGCCGCCGTTGATGCGCTCCGGCGTCAAGTGACTCGGCATGTCGTTGAACCAGAAGCGACGCCAGAACTCACCCGTCTGGCGGTAGTCCTCGCTCTGGTTGATCAGTTGTTCCATGCGGATGTTCGGCTCGCTGGCGTACTGGTTCATGAGGCAACCGGTGTTGCTGAACCCCATGAGAGCCAATCCCAGCGCGAATAGTGCCTTGCGGTTCATGCCCTGCCTCCTGCGGGGCCAGCGTCATCGGGAAATGCCCCGCTTGAGCCGACAGCCACGGTTTGCTTCATGAATTTGATCGGCACAACCGTGGCGGAACTTGAAATCAATTCCTGCAGAACAACCGGTTCAATCGCTCAGATCGCACCCGCGGCAACGGGCTCCTCAGCCGGCGGTGCCGTAACCTCTTTCTCCACCTGAGCTTTGGCAGCGCTGCTCGCCCGCGGTTTCACGCCCACGGGCTTGGCCTTCTTCACCTTCTCCTCCATCTCTTTGCCGGGCTGGAAGGTCACGACGTTCTTCGGTTCCACGTCGACTGCGGCCCCCGTCCGCGGGTTCCTCGCCTTGCGGGCTTTCCGCTGCCGCACTTCAAATACGCCGAAGTTGCGCAGTTCGATCCGACCTTCCTCCGCGAGTGTCTCGATGATGGCATCGAAGGTCCATTGCACGATTTCTTTAGTCTTGAGTTGCGTGAGTTTTGCACGCTCGGAAATCACTTTGACGATTTCTTTTTTGGTCACGTTGAGCTCCCCCCGCCGGCCAGTTTTGCAACTTCAAGTCTAGGAATGGCAACGGTTAAAGTCAAGCGTCCGATTCCGGCTACGCATTCAGTGGAGGAAGCGAATCCACGCCACAGCCGCGGTGATTCCGAGGAACGAACCCGGCAGAATCCACTCCGGATGCGACGCACACCACGTCCGCATCGCCCGCAGCCGTCGTCGCCAGCGGGGCTTCGGTTTGGTGGCTCGCAGCGTTTGATTCATCGAGGCAACTTGCGAGCGCCAATCGACCTGAGCCTGAGCCCAGTCGACCGCGAGTGCTTCACGCTGGTCCTTGAGCAGGTCGCGGAAGAGTGCCAGCGTCGCGGCATGAGTGAGGACGGTGTGACACACAGTGCCGTTCGCGATCGGCCACGAGTCGAACCGCTGCAGCGACTTGCGGATCTCAGCGATGGCGACCAGATAGCGGTAGACATCTGCCGAGGTCAGCAGTTGCTGGGACGGAACTCCGAAGAATGAGCCGAGCCCGTCCCACGCCCGCAGTGCCTGGCGAATGGCCGCCAGCTTGCGGTAGTTCCGGCGACGACCCGCTTCCAGTTTCGCAGTCTCCGCCACGACCGGTGAAGCTGATGTGACAGGTGCTTCAGCGACCCGCTTGCGGCGTTTCTTGCGAGAAACCTTCGGCACAATTGCTGCTTCCGGCTGCACCGTGGGGAAGGTCTGTGCGACGATCTCTGCTTCGAGAATCGCTGGAACCACAGGCGGCGCGATCGGCTCAGGTTCGCGGAGGATCTCGTTCGGCTTCTCAACGGACTGCTGGGCCGATTCGAGGAGGATGAGTGCCTGAGCCAGACGGTTCATTCCCTCGGTGACGAGTTCGGGATGCAGAAGCTGGTGCGGTCGGAGTCGTTCCATCTGTTCGAGGGCACGCTCGTGCAGTCCGTCGGTGCTGCCGGGCGGAAGCCCCAGCAGGATGTGCGGCTCCGGTGGCCACTCGCCCGGCGGAAGGCTCAGCCACGTCTGCAATCGCTGTGTGTCCATGAGCTCTATGGGAAAGCACTTACGGCTTGCAGCCTTCGCCGGGACTGTGGTATGACGCCACCTTCCCTGCGGGCGACGACTTATGCGCAACACGATCCGCGCACTGCGGTACACTTGGAATTATCGCGTTCGGCTGATTCTATCGGTCTTTTGCGCCTTGCTCGTCGCCTTGCTCTGGAGCTTGAATCTCTCCGCCATTCTCCCCGTGCTGAAGGTGCTCTCCGAAGACAAGAGCATGCAGGCTTGGGTCAGCGATGAAATTCGCAAAGCCGAGGAACTGGTGCAGAAGTCCTCAGCCGAAGAGAAACGGCTGCTGACCGAATTGCGCTGGCTTGAAGCGAATCCCGGATCCGCGGATAATGAAAACGTCAAACGCCGGGCGACGCAGAATCTCGCCGCTGAGCAGGGCAAGCTCAAAGACTACTACAGCCAGATCTGGCGTTATCAGGTGGCCCAGGCGAAGGTGGTCAACCATCTGCCGACGAATCCATTCGACACCTTCGTCTGGATCATGGGTGCGGTGATCGTCGGAGTGATCCTCAAGGGCTTCTTCGACTTCTGGCAAGAGTCATTCGTCGGCCACGTCGTCAACCGCACGCTGTTCGACATCCGCAACGATTTCTACCGCACGACGATCCATCAGGACACGCGGCAACTCCACGAGTCCGGCACCACCGAACTCATGTCGCGATTCACCAACGACATGGAGCAGCTCGGCTACGGATTGAAGACGCTCTACGGTCGCATGATCGTCGAGCCCCTCAAGGCCGTCGGGTGCCTGGCGGCCGCGTGCTTCATCAGTTGGCAGCTCACACTCATCTTCATTGTTCTGGTGCCGCTGGTGCTGGTGCTGCTGACCAAGCTCAGCAAGATGATGCGCCGCGCTGCTCGCAAGTTGCTGGAGCAGATGAGCGGCATCTACAAGATTCTGCGCGAGACCTTCGACGGCATCCGCGTCGTGAAGGCGTTCACGATGGAGAGCTACGAACGCAGCCGCTTCCGCAAGGCTACCGACAACTACGCCCGCCGTTCGCAGCGAGTGGTGAACATCGACGCGTTCGCCGGGCCGATGGTCGAAATCTTCGGCGTGATCGCGATGAGCCTCGCTCTGACCGCCGGGGCGTATCTCGTGCTCGAAAAGCAGCGGCGGATCTTCGGCATGAATATGTCCGGCGAGCAGCCGTTGACCTTCCAGACGCTCCTGCTGCTCTATGCGTACCTCGCCGCCGTGGCCGACCCGGTGCGGAAGCTCTCGAGCGTTTACACCAAGATTCAGGCGGGCGAAGCGGCTGCGGAGCGGATCTTCACCATGTACGACAAGCAGCCGTCGGTGAAGGCCAACGCCACGGGCCCAGAGGTTGATCGCAAGTTCAAGTCGATCGAATTCCGCAACGTCTGCTTCTCCTGGACCCCCGGCACGGAGACACTGTCGAGCGTGCATCTGCAGGTGAAAGCGGGCGAGACGATCGCGTTTGTCGGGCCGAACGGCTGCGGCAAGACCACGCTGCTGGGCTTGCTGCCGCGGTTCTACGATCCCGATCACGGGCAAGTCCTCGTCGACGGTCAGAACTTGCGCACGGCATCGCTGCGCAGCCTGCGGAGGCAGGTCGGGCTCGTCACGCAATCGACGGTGCTCTTCGAGGACACTGTCCTCGCGAACCTCGCCTATGGCAATTCCGCCGCCAAGCGCGAAGACGTGCAGGCCGCAGCGGAGAAGGCCTACGCCCACGAATTCATCAGCACACTGCCCAAGGGCTACGACACGATTATCGGCGACGGCTGGAAACCCAGCGGCGGACAGGAACAGCGCTTGGCCCTCGCCCGTGCGATCCTGCGCGATCCCAGCATTCTCATCCTCGACGAGTTCACCAGCCAGATCGACCCCGAGAGCGAGGCCAAGATCCATCTTGCAATCAAGGATTTTGTCAAAGGCCGAACGACATTCCTGATCACCCACCGGCTCAGCACGCTGGAGGTCGCGGACCGCATTGTGGTTATGGATGCCGGTCGCATTATCGCCGTCGGCACACACCAGCAACTGATGAATGAGTGCCCGCTCTACCAGCGGCTTCACGAGTCCTCCATGATGCCGCGCGAAGATCGCATGGCTGCATAGGGAATTGTCCGCCTGTGCAGATTCCGAACGCCCGGAATCACGTCGTCGGCATGTTCACGACTTGAGAGTCAGACTCTTAGACGCGCTGGATCATGATGCGGCTGAGCCCGAACGCGATCCGGCGGGCATCCGGGATTCCAACATCCGGGAGATTGACGGCATCCGGAAATGCCAACTTCACCTTCGCGGTTGATTCGGTGATGATCTCGATATGCGCCTCGAGACCCGTTGGCAGCGTCACCGTTTCCGATGCCCCGTTTGGCAGCATCCAGCGCACCTGCGCCGAGTCGGGACGGAGCCCGTCGAAATGCCTGCCGAACAACTGGATGCTCCAGCGGCCATCCGGCGGAAGCGGCAGCAGCAAAGTCGCCTCGTCGCCATCGGACCAGACACCCCACTCCTCGATCGCCGACCACCCGCTTCCGAGGAACAGGGGCAGCTCATCGGAATGCTGATCGATGATCAGGCGTTCGTCGCGGAGCAATTGGTCAACGAGCTGTCTGCGCTGTGTTGCGGCGACTGCGGCACGGGACAGAGAACGCTGAATGTCAGGATGAATCGGCCTGCAAAACGCAGTGAGTGCAGGATCCGCGTCACAGGTGGTCTCGCATGTCGAAACGTCGATGTCGCCCCGTTCGAGGAAGTCGCGAACGAACGCTTCGAGGGTGCGAGCCGTTTCGTCGGGAGGCTGAAAGAAAAAGCCGCGACCGGGGCGAACGACTGCCAGCCGATCGATGATCGTACCGATCAGCCGGGCTCGCTGCTGAAGGTTCGGAAGCACGCGCTGTGCCACACTCAGGAAACCCAGTCCCATGTCGATCCAGGCGCGGCGGCGACGTGCGGCCGGCCAAGCGTTCCACCCCGCGAATGTGTTAGCTGCGTGCGAGCGCTTGAAATACAGCGTGCCAGGGCAATGCCGCAGGTTACCCTCAGAAGCCATCGCAGCGAGGAACGGAAACTCAGCATGGCAGCCTTCATCGGAATCCGGATCCAGTGCATTGGGACGCGGCAGGGCTGATGCCCGCATGAGCCCGCGAAGTGGTTCGTAGCGAATCGATTCGATGAACGCCAGCACGCGCTCCGGGGCTGTACCGACCGTGCTGGGGGTGTGGTCGCGGTGAAATTTCGTACCCAGCCACTGCACATCGGAGTATGCAATCGCCACTTCGGCATCGCACAGCAGTTCTGTGCGGAGCGTCTCGAGATAGTTGCTCGCGGCCAAGTCGTCCTGCTGCCAGTAGCAGAAGTAAGGCAGGCGGCAGGCCTCGAGGAGCCAGTTGAAATGCCGCAGCCAGCCGAGTCGTTCGGGTTGCACAATGAGAGTCAGCCGTGAGTCCGCGGCTGCGAACGCCTCGCAGTTGGCAAGCGACTCTGCGTCCTCCCCGTCGAGGCTGATCAGCACCTGGTAGTGCGGGTATGTCTGGTCGCGGATCGACCGCAGCGTCTCGCCGATCACGTCGCGGCCGCGGTAGACCGGCACGGCCACCAGGATGTCGGGTGCGCTCATGCTGCGTTTCTCTGCGTACAGATTCTGCTGACGAGTTGCCGTGCAAACAGCGGTGCCGTAGTCAGCTTTCCAGTGTCGACACTGTGATAGCGGCCGTAGGATTGCGGTCCGCTGGCGTGGCGCTCGTGCAGGCGACTGCGGCGGTCATCGACGTCGGTGTCGCCGAGCGCGAAGATGATGCCGCTGGCAAGTTGCGACTCGCGGTACGCGGTGAGTGGCAGTTGCGAAAGGGCCGGGACCAATGCTCCCAGACCCTGGCGGATTCCCTCGCGCATCGATTGGATCGATGATTCGCTCATGGCGGGCTCGCACGCAGGGACGATGACCGTTTCGATCCCGAGGCAACTCGCCGGATACCACGAGAGAAATACGCCGCCTGAGTCGTAGCGCACCAGATCGCCGAAGCCGCCAAGCACGACGGTTGTCGACCGCAGGTTCGAATGCGACGAGCTCGGAGGCAACCGCAGAAAGTACTTTCTGCGGAACGACCACGACCGCGGCCGCGGCAGCCCCGCGGTTTCGTCGAGTGCGAGCCGCCCGCACCAGGCACAGTTGACGACGTGGTCGAACGGTTCACCATCCAGACGCACGCTGTGTGGACGCGGCGTCACCTGCTGAACCGCAACGCCACACCGCAGCGTGATTCGTGGCTCCGCAAGTGTGCGCTCGACGAGGGCAGTCGCAAGGAGACGCGGATCAATCGCGATCTCCGAGCTTTCAAACGCGCCGTGAATGGAGGCATCGTCGAAGTGCTGGCGAAGCTCCCGAGTTGAAAGCCGACGCATGCTCTCCGGTCGACGGACGCCGAAATAGTCGGCATCCGGGTTCCTGGAGCCTGTGCGGAGGAGGCTGGAAATGCTCGCGTAACGGCTCTCAAGCTCATCTGTGCTGAGCAGGCTCCGTGCGTGGACCGCATAGAGGAATGGATCCGAACGCGTCAGGAACGACAGATCGCGTTCGAGATGTTCGCGCAGGAGCGGCGCGAAACGCATCGCTGCCTGACACATGAGGCGAGCGGTGGCGAAGCCGGGATCGTTGGCGTAAACGTAGCCGAGATGGATCTTGCCTTCGTTTTCGCGGGACGCGCCGCGCATCAGAGCGTCGTTGCGCTCGAAGAGATGCACGTCCGCACCCTGTCGAGCGAACTCAAGTGCCACACACAGGCCTTGAATCCCCCCGCCAACGACCGCAACTCTCATGACCATGTTCCGCAATGGAAAGCCGCGTTTAGCAGAGACTTGCCGGAATGTAAAGCCGGTTCGATTGAGTCCGTGCATCTCGTGTACGGCGTAGATTTCGTATCACTTGGATATGTCTCAGCATCGTCCCGGCGTCACGCTCATCATTCCGGCGCGGAACCGGCAGGACCGTATCGGCTCGGTGGTCAACGACTGGTTCGACCACCGTTATCAGCATTGCACAGTCACGCAGATCTTCGTCGTCGACGACGGCAGCACCGACGACACGCCGAATGTGGTGACGCGCCTGCAGCCGCGGCACGCTGGGTTGCAATTGATCTCACACGCGACACCGCAAGGTTTTGGTGCGTCGCTGCGGGATCATGCCCTGACGCAGGAGTACGTCGCATATCTGTCGCTGGACTATCCCTACCGGCCTGCGGATCTGGATTTGCTGATGGAGCGTGCGGGCAAGCCGATAGACGTTTTTGGCTCGGAGCAGCCGATTGCAGTAGTGAACGGCTGCCGCACGGGTGTCCCGATCCCGGCGTTCTGGCGGTTCTTTGGAAGGGTCTACCGCATTGGCATGCGTGTCGCGCTTGGACACAAGCCTGAGCCACTCGCCGGCTGGCTCGGCTGCCGCAATCACTGCCGGCCCTGGTGGCTCTGGTTGACGATGGGCATTCCGACTGTCGACATCACCAGCGGACTGAAAGTGTTCCGCAGCGATCTGTTCGAACGGTTCCCGATTCAAAGTGCCGGTGACTTTGTGCACGCGGAGCTTCTGGCGAAGTCGACGTTTCTGGGAGCGTTGATTGCCGAAGTGCCATTGCCACCGCGGAGTGCGGCGATCCCACCGACGGAATTTGGTGAGTTCTGGACTGTCTTCCGTGATGCCAGGTTTCGCGCGGTGGAAACGCAAAACCCACCCGTCGCAACGGGTGGGCCTTGAGGTGACTCACAACGCAATCACTTCACTTCGTATTCCGCATCCATGACGTCGTCGGGCTTCTTTTCACCACCGCCGGACGGCTGGCTTTCCGGGCCACCGGCGTTCTTGTACAGATGCTGGCTCATCGCCTGAGCGGCCTGATCGAGGTTGCCAATCGCCGCCTTGATCGCATCGACATCCGTGCTGTCCTTGAGCGACATCACGTGGTCGATGGCCATCTTCACCGGGGCCTTGTCCGCGTCCGTGATCTTGTCACCGGCTTCGGTCAGCATCTTCTCGATCTGAAACGCTTTCGTCTCGGCTTCGTTCTTGACTTCGGCCACTGAGCGCTTTTTCTTGTCCTCGTCGGCGTGCAGTTCGGCATCGCGCTTCATCTTCTCGATGTCGTCCTTGTTGATGCCGCTCGAGTTCTCGATGCGGATATTCTTCTCCTTGCCCGTGCCCTTGTCTTTGGCACTGACATTGAGAATGCCGTTGGCGTCAATGTCGAAGGTGATCTCGATCTGCGGCACACCGCGCGGAGCCGGGGGCACTTCCAGGTGGAAGTCGGCCAGTTTCTTATTGTCCTTCGACATCGGGCGTTCGCCCTGGTAGACCTCCACCATGACCGAAGGCTGATTGTCGCTGGCCGTGCTGTAGACCTTGGCTTCCTTCTTCGGGATCGTGGTGTTCTTGGCGATCACCACATCCATGATGCCGCCAAGCGTGTCGATACCCAGCGACAGCGGCGTGACGTCAAGGAGCAGCAGGTCGGACTTCGAACCGAGGAGCAGTTGAGCACCCTGAATTGCCGCACCGACGGCGACGACTTCATCCGGGTTCACACCGCGGTGGCCCTCTTTGCCGAACACTTCCTTGACCAGTTGCTGCACGCGGGGCATGCGGGTCATTCCACCGACCATGACGATCTCGTCGATCTGGCTCGGTTTCAGGCCGGCGTCATCGAGAGCGGTCAGCACAGGCTTCTTGCAGCGCTCGATCAGTTGGCTGACCATCTGCTCAAACTGGGCCCGAGTGATCGTGAGCATCAGGTGCTTCGGGCCGCTCGCATCTGCAGTGATGAACGGCAGATTCACATCGGTCTGCGTCTGCGTGCTGAGATCCTTTTTGGCCCGCTCGGCGGCTTCTTTCAGTCGCTGCAGAGCCATCTGATCCTTGCGGAGGTCGATGCCGTTTTCCTTCTTGAACTCGCTGGCGATGAAGTCGATGAGGACTTCGTCGAAGTCGTCGCCGCCGAGGTGGGTGTCGCCGCTGGTGGATTTCACCTGGAAGACGCC
>JBGSSZ010000504.1:0-11373 GCA_041736785.1 Limnoglobus sp. | reverse complement strand
GACGATGCACGCTGCGGCGGCGTTCCGCGCTGAAGCCCGCAGCTTCGGGCCGCAGAGTTGCGCCCACTGAAACGCATAACGGTTCAGCGGCATGCCCGACGGAGACTTGACGGGAGCCAGCAGTACCAGCCCCGCAAGCTGCGCCGGTGGCCGCGCTGTACTGATCTCCGCCCAGTTGTGCCGCTTCGCGGTAAATCGAAGATTCGTCAAGAGCGTGATCATGTCCGCCACCAGCGGTTCGTCATCCGCGACAATCCAGAATTCGCTCCCCTCTGCGAACGGTACGCGCGGCCGCAGCGAAGTCGTATCGACATCCACAGCCTGCACGATGCTACGCTCGACAGCCGTTTCATCACTGGGCGGCATCCGCGGCGGAGCGTCAATCGGCAGCGGTTCCGGGCCCGCTTTCGGAGTTACCACGGGAGTCGATGGCGGAGTCATTCCGTCGACCGGGCGGATCTTGCTAATCTGCTCCGTCTTCGGCGTGAGCAGGCTCGATGGCTCCGAACGGTGTAGCAGATCCATGGCACGGGCGTCGCTGTCTCCGCCGGCGGGAATGGAGATCGGAGCAACGGGCACCTTGAGCGTGTCCGGGCCGTTGCCCAGCCGCAGACCCACCAGAATGAAATCGACCACATCCTGCAGGCTGCGAAGCGAACCCAGATGCTCGGGCTTCACAACCGGTGCGTCGGGCAGTTTTTCCTGCAGTGCGGAGAGAATCTCCACACGCTTGATGCTGTCGATGCCGAGATCCTCGTCGAGCTTCATGCCGAGGTCGAGCATCTCCATCGGGTAACCGGTTTTCTCGGCGACCACGTCCAGCAGCACGCGGGCCACATTGAGCAGCCCCGGCGTGGCCAGCATCACGCTCGAACTTGGCCCGGGAGCGTCGGACAGCAGGATGCCCTCCACTGAGTCGCCGTTCGTGCTGGAGACCAGTTCCGACAGCGGAGCCACCACCGGATTGTCCAACCCGTGACTGGTGAGAAAATTGACCACGTCCTGCAGGGTCTGCAGCGTACCGAGGTGCTCGGGGCGGACGACCGGCGCGTCGGGCATTTTCTCCTGCAGTGCCGAGAGAATCTCCACGCGCTTGATGCTGTCGATGCCGAGGTCGGCGTCGAGCGACATGCCCAAGTCCAGCATCTCGACGGGGTAGCCAGTCTTCTCAGCGACCACGGCGAGCAGGGTGCTTCCCGTGCCTGTCGTGGGTAAGTGTCGTGTACCATTGGAGGTCGGGGGCGGGAGGTAGACCGGTGGCAGATCCACCGGGAGCGCGCGTGATACCGGAGGTGGCTCGACTGGCAGCACACGTGCTACCGGCGGCGCGATCACCGCCGGCGTCGGGGCAAACCGCTCAACCGCCTCCCGCGGCGGCAGCGGAGCCGAGCCATACATCGCACTCTGCTGCGACACCAGTTGCGCGAGCGTCCGCTGGGCCTGCTCCTGTGAATCGAGAAACTGCTTGTGCAATTGGGCCGTCTGCTCCTGCATCTTCTGCAGAGCCACAAGCGTGGCCTGCGTGCCGGTGAGGGCCTGATGAATCGGGTCGTGTGATGCCATCGCGGGACTCGGGGCCAGACTGATGGGGGCGCGCGGCGGTCGCGATAGCGTCGGCGCGCGGTAGTTTGCTCCGCAGATCGGCACGGTCAGACCGGGCTTCGCCGCCGCGGGCGGACGACAGCGGCTCCCGGCTTCCCAACCCGACAGAGCCACGGCATGGCCCCGGCTCGCCAGCTTTGCCAACGCATTCGCCAGGTCCTGCACGCCAGGTTTGCGACCACTGCTCGCATCCAGCGCAATGGCAGCATATTCACCGCTGGCGATTTCGGGCTCCAAAATCGATTCGACCAGGCGTGTGAGCGTGGCACCCGGCCCGACTTCCAGAAAAGTCCGCACGCCCTGGTCGGCCATCGCGCGGATCTGATCTGTGAATGCCACGGGCTGCGCCAGTTGCCGCCCGAGCAGATCCCGCGCCGCCGCGGCGTCCGCAGGATATTCCGCAGCCGTGGTATTGGCGAATACCGGCACCTGTGCATTGCGGAACTCAATAGATTCCAGCGCTTCGCGGAACGGCACTGCGGCATCGGCGACCAACTCGCTGTGAAACGCCGCCGCCACCGGCAGACGGATCGTGCGGACTTCTTTGGCTCGAAACGCATCGACCGCCTTCTCGATTTCGAGCGTCGCTCCGCTCAGCACGGCCTGCCCGGGCGCATTGCGGTTGGCGATCACCAGGTCGAGCTTGGCCTCGTCGATGGTGGCCTGAATCGCGTCGAGCGAGGCGAGGACAGCGAGCATCGAGCCGGGATCACCCTCGCGGGGTGCGGCCATGAGTTCGCCACGCTTGCGGGAGAGTGCGAAAAGCTCGGCAGGCCCGAAACGACCTGCGGCGGCGAGGGCCGGGAGCTCGCCGTAGCTGTGCCCCGCAAACGCCTCCGCCGGGATACCGAACCGATTCGAGAGCGCCAGCCACGCCCCGAAGCTCACCGCACCGAGTGCGGGCTGCGCCACGTTGGTAGCCCGCAGGGCGGTGTCGTCATCTTGCTTGAGTTCGGCGTGGTAGCGAGTCGGCGGATAGATGCGGTCGGAGAGCCGTGGCCCGTCGCCCGGGGCCTCCGCGTTGGCCGCGGCGAGCGTGTCGAGCATCTCGGGGAACAGACACGCGAGATCGCGCATCATGCCAACAGCTTGCGAACCCTGTCCGGGGAAAAGCACTGCGAGCTTCCCGACCGCGGGTCCACGACCGAAGTGCGCACCGTCCGGCGTGCTCCAGTGGCTCGCACTATTCGCTTCAAGTTGCGTCGCAGCCGACGACACCAACCGCTTCAGGTCAGTGCGATCGCGATGAGCGACCAACAGCAGCCGCACTTCATCGCCATTCTGGAAGCTGTGGCGTGAGGCCTCCGCCTCCCGGGCAAACTCTGTCCACGTGAGCGGAACCTGCGCCAGTTTTTCCTTCAATTCCTCCGGCGTCGCGGCACTGAGGGCGAGGATCTCCGTGGTGCCGTCCCAGTCGGGCTCGGCCTTGCGGGGCGAATGTTCCTCGAGCACGGCGTGGAAGTTCGAGCCGCCAAAGCCAAATGCCGAGAGCCCCGCCCGGCGCGGATGCTCCGCCCGCGGCAGCCACGGCCGCATCGCGGCGTTCACATAAAACGGCGACTCCACACCCGCCAGCGGCTCCACCGGCAGCGTCACCTTCAACGTCGGCGGCAGCACCTTGTTGTAAAGCGCCATCGCGACCTTGATGAGCGAGGCCGCCCCCGCTGCTGCTTTGGTATGGCCAATCTGTGATTTCACGCTGCCGAGTGCGCATCGCGCGGCTGACTTCTCGGATTGCCCCTCGCCTGCAAACACAGTGACCAACGCCGAGGCTTCGACCGCGTCGCCGACTTTGGTTCCGGTGCCGTGGGCTTCGACGAGATCAATCGTGGCCGGTTCGATGCCGGCGCGGGTGTAGGCATCAGTGAGGCAGCGTTTCTGACCCTCGGCGCTGGGGGCGTAGATGGCGTTACCTTTGCCGTCGCTGGAGGTGCCGATGCCGCGGATGACGGCGTAGATGCGGTCGCCGTCGCGTTCGGCGTCCGCGAGCCGTTTCAGCACCACAATGCCAAGGCCTTCGCCGAGAATCGTGCCGTCGCCGTCCGCATCGAATGGCTTCGAGTCGCCGCTCGGCGAGAGTGCCGGGGTCTTGCTGAAGCACATGAACATGAAGATGTCATTGAACGTGTCGACCCCGCCGCTCACGGCGACATCGGCTTTGCCGGTCTGCAGTTCGAGGATCGCCAGATGCACCGCACTCAGGCTCGACGCGCACGCGGCATCGACCACGCAGTTGGTGCCGTGGAGATCGAGCTTGTTGGCGATGCGGCCGGCGACGACGTTACCCAGCAGGCCGGGGAAGCTGTTCTCCTGCCAGGGGACGTAGGAGTCGCTCATACGCTCGAGCGCGTCGGCTGCGGCATCGTCGGGAATGCCGGCGTCTTTCATCGCCCGCTTCCAGTGCGGATGCCCGAGCCGTGCGCCAAGCGGCACCACGAGCTCCAGCGTGCCGGTCACGCCAAGGATCACACTGACCTTGCTGCGGTCAGCCTTGTCGAGATCGATCCCCGCATCATTCAGTGCCATGCGGGCGGCGACGAGGCCGAGCAGTTGAGAGGTGTCGGTCGCTTCGAGATCCTTCGGCGGCAGGCCCCACTCCAGCGGATTGAAATCGACGACGTCGAGGAAGCCGCCGCGGCGAGCGTAAGTACGGTCGGGGCTCTTGGGGTCGGTGTCGAAATAATCGTTGACATCCCAGTGCGATGCAGGAATTTCGCCGATGCCGTCCACACCGTTTTTGATGTTGGCCCAGTAATGACCGGCGTTGGCAGCTTTGGGAAAGAGCGCGCCGATGCCGACAATGGCGATGGGACTACCGTCTTGGGAATTCATCATGTTCCTGTTACCGTGCCGCGGCTGAACATTTTACGACAAACGGCGCTGTAATTCGTCCGCGCTGGCCGGTCCGCTGGCAAAACATTCCTCGGGTAGCCTCACACCCGCCTGACGCAGCTGTTGCTGCCGCATCTGAAGACAGACTCCATAGAGCAGTGATCTCGCCACGGTGGTGACGCTTCGGTTGGCGGGGAGTTCGAGGTCCGAGCCCTTGGTCCACTCGTTGAAGGCACCCATCGCCGGGCCGCACCAGACCTGATAGTCAACAGTCCGCGTCGGCTCGCCGACGTTGGCCCAGCGGCTGGAGAGGCCCAAATACCAGCGGAAAACCAATGCCATCCGCTGCTTCGGGTCGACCTCCGCTTTGGCGAGCAGCGTCGGATCGCGGCGGGTAAAAAAGTCGCGCGTCTGCTGCCAGATGTCGTCGAAGCTGGTGCGGAAGTAGGTTTTCTCGATGCTGGCCCGCTCCGCCGTGGGGATGGCGTTCCAGTCGGAATAGAGCCGGTAGTGATCGAAGAGCTTCTGAGCACGCATGGCGAACATGGTGCCGCGTTTGAGCACCTGCAGTTTCACGCCCATCTCAAACATGTCCGCGGCTGGGGCCATGGCCACATCTGCCTGGCCCGCCTCGGCGAGCATCTTGCGGACCGCATCCGAGGATCCCGATTCAACGCAGGCCTGATTGATGCTACCCGTGACCACAAATGCGGCTCCCATACTGAACGCTGCCGCGAGACTCGATGGCGTGGCGAGGCCACCTGCGAGGCCCACCCGCACGGGGGATTGCAGTCGGTCCCGCAGGGCGAGCATGGTCGGCAGCAATGTGATCGCGGGGCGATTGTCGGTGTGGCCGCCACTGTCAGCCTCGGCGATCAGATCATCGCACATCGGCAGCGAGCTCGCGAGTGCCGCCTGCTCCGCGGTGATATGCCCCTGCGCGAGCAGGTCCTGCACCATCTTCGGCGGCGGCGCTGAGAGGAACTTCGTCGCCACCTCGACGCGGGAGACCTTGGCGATCACGCGATTCGCGGCGACCGGCTGACCGTTCACCATCTGAAACCCGGCAACGCGGTAGCGGACGATCGCGGGTGTGAGATCGAGATACGCCGAGGCTTCGACGAGCCGCACGCCTTTGCGGAGCAGAAGCTCGGCCATCGCCATTTCGTGGGAGGGTTCGTTCGGACTGTGAATGAGGTTGACGCACCAGGGGCCGTCGCTGAGGGCGAGGGTCAGGCGATCAATGGCTGCGGTGACGCGTTCGATGGAGAGCCCGGCGGCACCGAACGAGCCGAGCATCCCGGCCCGGCTCATCGCTTCGACGATCTCGACGGAGCCGATGCCGTTGGCCATGGCACCGGTCATGTAGGGATATCTGACGCCGTGGGCGACGAGGAACGCCGGGTCGCCGAGTTGGCTGGGAGTGAGCGGCGGCAGGACCGCCAGCAGCGGCAGCGCGTCGTTGCTGGGAAGTTCGCCGCCGATCTGTGCGCAACCGTCCGCAGCCGCGGCAATCCCGCCCGGCGTGCGGACGAAAGCTATCGTGGATTTCAGATCACCGAGCAAGGAGCGGATCGCAGCGGGATGGGAGTCAGGCGCGCCACTTGCGGGTCGCCACCAGCCGAGACTGTTGCGGGAGTGCGACGGAAATGAGGAGACAGCAACCGGCGTCATGGTGTGAGGTTGGTATACGCAAAAGCCCAGCCGTAGCTACGGCTGGGCTTTAGGCACCAACGACTTATACTCTCGGTTTGCGGCCCAGCAGCAGCATGACCACAAAGATCACCAGGAACAGGAAGAACAGAATCTTCGCAATGTCGGTCGCTCCTGCAGCAATGTTGCCGAAGCCGAACACAGCCGCAATGATCGCAATGACCAGTGCCACGATCGCATAGTGAAGCATTTCGACTCCCTGTTGGTGGTGAAAACCGCCCGGTGCGGGTGGCTTCGTTACTTCTTCTCGTCCTTCATGGCCCGCTTCAGCTCGAAGCTGTTTGCCTTGTCATCGTCGAATTTCGCCGGACGTGCGTCGGGCGTCATCGGGTAGTAGCAGATCTTGAAGGTGTCGCCGTCGAGCATCAGAATACCTTGCGCCTTCGAGCCTTTGACATCCTCGATCGGGGCTTCGACGATCTTCATGTCGATCTTGACCGGGCTCGCTTTCGCGTCGACGATCTTGTACTCCATCACGAACATTTCCTTGTCGCCTTCCATGATCTTGATTTTGTCTTTGGTGATGACGTACTCGCCCTTTTTGGCATCGTCGGTGATGGCCTCACCGAGCTTCTTGCCGCCGGTGAGCATCCACTTGCCCATGAACTTCTCGGCGTCGAACTTGGTTTCTTTCTTGTCTTCGCCGAGCGACACAGCCGCAAAACCGAAGAGCAGACCCAATGTCATGAACACTTTCATTGCACAATCCTCAGAGAGAGGGAGATGGGAACAGTCGGGGAACGGCACAAACCGGCCCGACCGCGGATGATTCTAGACAGAAGTGCAGCTTCGGGGCCAAACCCGTTACAAAATTGTCGTTCAATCGTCGTCGCGTTTCCAGACGCCGCTCAGGGGGGCGTAGTCGTCGGTCCAAATCGGGCCGGGGTGCGGGCGGACCGGCGTGAAGAACGGCAATCGACCAAGATCCTGTTTGTTCTTCGCCGCGATCACCCAGATGCTCGCCCATTTCCCGGAGTCCTGGTCCGACGCCGTATCGTGCTCCGCCAACACCACCGGCACCAGTCTCTCCAGCCCGCGGCCTACCAGCGACGGGAGATCGAGATAACGATTCGACAGATGCAGCAGCAGTCGGCCATCCGGCTTGAGCTTGCGGAGGTAGAGTTCCAGGGCTTCCCGAGTCAGCAGATGCACGGGCACGGCGTCGCTGGAGAAGGCATCGATCGCCAGGAGATCGAACGTGCCATCGGGCACTTCCGCGAGCTTGCGGCGAGCGTCGCCAAGCACGATCTGGTACTTCGCCTGGCAGTGCTTGAGGAAGCTGAAGTAGCGTTCGTCCGCCGCGATCCGCACAACACCGGGATCGATCTCGAAGAAGGTCCAATTCTGCCCCGGCTGGGCGTAAGCAGCCATCGCTCCGCAGCCGAGGCCGACCACGCCCACCGTCTGAGCCGGCTTCGCAAACACGCGACCGAGCGGGCCGGCTCGGTGATAGTACATCATCGGCGACGGCGGGTCCTCGCCGAGCTTCTGCATGCCGTGGCGGGTCGTGCCATTGGTCAGCACGACGAAGTCCCCGGCCTGACTGACGGTCAGTGTGCCGAAGAAATTCCGCTCGACCAGCAGCGTGTGATTGGATCGGCTCTGCGTGAGCATGCCCACGGCGAGTACGGCGGCGAGGCAGAGTGCGAATCGCAGCGGCCGCCAGACGAGGGCGAAGCCGATCGCTACCGGCACGCCGAACAGCAGCCCGCCACGCAGTACGCGGTCGATCATCTGATTGGCGACATCATCACTGGAGGGTGCAGCCAGGATGCGTGGCACCACGATGCTGAGTGCGTAGGTGAACGCTCCAAGCATCAACGGGGCGGCGAAGTCGAACACACGCACGGGCCGTAGGCTGCGATTCGGTCGCACCAGGGCGGCGAGCACCAGCGCGATTGGATACTCGATCGGCCCGAGGTGGGCGAAGAGCAGCGGCGCGACGATGGCGTTCACGCTGCCGCCAAGCACTCCGCCGAGTGCAAGACAGAGATAGAAATCGGTCAGTCGCTGCGGCACCGGCTTCGACGCCGCCAGCTCGCCGTGGCAGAGCAGGCAGACCAGCGTGAGGCCCGCGAGGTGGATCGTCGCCACCACGGCCATCGGCTCCGTGGCGTGTGACAGCAGTGCGATGGTGCTGAAACAGATCGCCATGGGTGCGAGCCGCCCGACAGTCAAGCGGGCACGCTCGGGCCACCGGGCAAAGGTGATGATGTAGGTCAGCAGGTAGAGTGCGAGCGGCACCACCCAGAGGAGCGGCATCGGCGCGATGTCGGTGGAGAGGTGTGCCGTGACGCTCGCCAGCAGACTCGCGGTCAGCGCGGAGAGCGCGATCCACTTCAGCCGCGATGCAGCACTCGGTCGCTCGCTGTCCGCTTGGGCATCGACAGGCTTCGGCTGCCGGGCCATGTGTGCGGCCGCGCAGCCGCTCAGCACGATCAGCCAGAAAACGATGTTGAACCCCTGTCGCCAGTCCCAGCGCTGCTCGGCGAGCGTCATGAACGGCTCGACGAGGAACGGATATGCGAGCAAACCCAGCAGACTGCCGGCGTTGCTGGCAGCGTAGAGCCAGTAGGGGTCACGCTGACTGCGGGCGAACCACGCCTGGAGCAGTGGAGCCGTGGTCGCCAAAGCGAAATAGGGCAGGCCCACCGTCCGCAACAGGCCCAGCACCAGCGCGAGGACCGGAGTCGATTCGAGTTGGTCGCCGAGCGCGGAATCGGGTGCGAGAAACGTCGTCGTGAACGAGGCGTCATTCAGGAGCGTGACGGCGGCACCCGCGACGAGGCAGGTATGAAACAGCACCGCGAACCGGAAGCTCTTGGCGGAGAGCCAGTGGGCGTAGAAGTAGCCCGCGAGCAGCATGAGTTGAAAAAAGACGAGGCAGGTGGTCCAGACCGCGGGTGCTCCGCCCGCGAGGGGCAGCAGTTGCCGGGCGACCAGCGGCTGCACCACAAACGACAGCGCCGCCGCGAGGAACAGCGTCAGAGCAAACAGAATCGACATGAATTGAAGATACGGACGGTTCGCGACGCGTCATTGATCGCGCTGGCCCATGTAGATGTCCAAGTCGCGGGCGGCTTGTGGGCTGACGCGGTTGCCCGGCACCGTCGCATCGGCCAGCGTGAACGCGACGCCCAGCGGTGTTTTCCCGGGCCGCGCACCGCTGTCCGTGAAGCTGTCGTCGCCCCAGTGATCGCCGACGCAGGCCACGTCGAAGCGGTCGAACACTTTGGCTATGCGGTCGTAGCGAATGGTGCCGCCGAGCCGGGCGTCGTAGCCGCGATGCTCGCGGAGGTTCTCCAAGCTGGCAACGCCACTGAGGCGTAGAGTGAGATGCTCGGGCGTGACCGCGGCGACCGTGAGCTTCAGATCGAGATCGCGCACGTCGGCGCGCTTCCAGAATCGTGGCTCACCGCGGGTGTTGTCCAGCAGATGGAATCGTGCCAGCCGGCGGGCGATCGCAGGCGGCAACGGATATTCTGTACCCACCTCCAGCTTCGGCGGCAGCATCGCGTCCGCCTCGGTCGCGGTGATCCAGAGGAAGTCGCGGCTCGCTTTCATGCCCCCGGCAAACTCGCAGGTACCGCGGCAGAACTCCTGATCCTTCCGATCGAGAATGCGGCCGAACACCTTCACGATCAGTCCATTCTTCGGCGGTGTGCGCGTGTAGTTCGCATCGAGCTTGCCATGCTCGCGGACTGTCACAGCACCTGGCTGCCGTCGCGATGCTGGAAGTGAGTTCCACTTTTTCAGAGCGCGAGTCAACTGATCGAGCGTGGCGTCGGCGTTCTGCCCGGCGTTCTTGAACTCGAGCAATGTGCCATCAGCGGTCAGAGTGTAGATCCCCTGCCGCGTGGCACCGCCCACGCCTTTCCGCGGCCCCTGCTCGGCGACGCTGCGAAAGAACGTGCCTTCATCGTCCTGACGGCGACGCTGATACCAGTCGTCCGCGGTCACGGGGATGAAGCTGTTTTTTGCGAGGTGAATGATCCGGGGATCAGCGAAGGCGAACGCACGGCCCGCCACGACGTTGTTTCACCCGCAGCCGAGCGGGTGGCCATCCATCTCCCAGAGCAGGATGGGCTTGCCCTGCTTCGCCGCGAGCTTGCGGGCCTCCCAGAGATTCGTCTGCCAGGGGATCGTGGCGAACGGGTCTTCGCCCTCGCCGGGCTTGATGACTGCAAGCAGGTGATCGATTTGTTTGTCGTCGAGCCGGGCCGGTGGCTGTGCGGTGAGCAGGCCGAGCAGGAGCAGGGACTTCAGCATGATGGTACTCTCGGAATCGCCGGGCGATGAATTCAGCTTATCACATCGGTTTGACTTCCACGCCCTGCACGCCCTCGACGCCGCGCAACGACGCGAGCAGCTTGAGAACCATGGGAGATTCGAGTTTCTTGACGCTGTACACGGCTTCGACAGCGGTTCCCTGTTTGGCGGTTTCGATGCCGAGCAGCATGGGGGGATTCGGCAGGATCGCAAACGGTGCGGCGGTGATCTCACCCGGATCGCGGTCGGGTGCCAGCCGCACGATGATGCGATGCATCGGCACCCGCTGCGGCATGAGGAAGAACGACGCCAGCACGACCAGGCTGAAGACGGGCAAACCGAGATAGATGACCGCAGTCGCACCGGTGCCCATGCCCATGCCGACGACGACGGCTGCGATCACGAACGCCGTGTCGCGCGTGTCGTCAACCACGGTGCGGAAGCGGACGATCGCCAGCGTGCCGCCGAGGGTAAAAGCCAACGCCACGGAGCCGTTGACGATCAGCGTCACCATGCAGACGAGCACCGCCAGCAGCACGAGCGTCAGCGGCATCGCGGCGGCGTTGTCCCCTTTGCGGCGGCCCAGCGTGCAGTAGTAGAGCCCGGCAACCACCAGGCCCATCACCAGTGCGAGGCCAATCCGCAGAGTGTAGTGAAGGATCAGGTCGCTGGAAAAAAGTGCTGGATCGGTTGACGGAATATCGGCCATCCATTCGTGAGGTTTCGCCATGAGGCAATCATACGTTTTGCGTGTGCTCCCGACACTCCGCCTTGCGAGCGGACTGCAATTCGCGTTAGGCTCCGCACGACTGGGGGGATGCTGCGGATGGATGGCGCGATGGAATCGGGGTTCCGCGGACGACCGCTCTGGCTGCTGGCGCTGGCGGTCATCGCGATGGCGCATGCGAGCCTGGCACTCGAGCGCATGGGCGGGATCGAGTACTCGGCGTTCGCCCT
>JBGSSZ010000503.1:0-26747 GCA_041736785.1 Limnoglobus sp. | reverse complement strand
CGCGGAGCGCGGTCGCCGCACGCTGCTGCTGGAGAAAGCTCGCAAGCCGGGCGTCAAGATCCTCATGAGCGGCGGCACCCGCTGCAACATCACTCACGACTGCGACGCCCGCGGCATCGTCGCCGCGTTTGGAAACAACGGCAAGTTCCTGCACGGCCCGCTCGCGGCGTTCGGCCCACAAGACGCGGTCGAGTTCTTCGACGCCGAAGGCGTGCCGAGCAAGATCGAAGAGACCGGCAAGATCTTCCCGGTCAGCGACCGTGCTCTCGATGTGCTCAACGCATTGCTCAAACGACTCCACCGCAGCGGAACGACGTTGGCACTTGGTGAACCGGTCACCTCGATCGAGCCCAGGTTTACTATCACCACGCCCCTGCGAACTATCACCTGTGAGAAAATCATCCTCACCACCGGCGGCAAATCATATCCCGGCTGCGGCACCACCGGCGACGGTTATGCTTTCGCAGCCGCGTTCGGCCACACCATTCAGCCGACCTATCCAGCACTCGTGCCATTAAAAATCGACGTGCCTTGGGTGAGCGAACTCAAAGGTGTGACGCTGAATGTGAACTTGAAAGTGATCGACGGAGCGAAGACCCTGGCGTCGCGGACAGGGTCCATGCTGTTCGCCCATTTCGGTCTCACCGGCCCCGCACCGCTTGACGTCAGCCGGGCTGTGAGCAGCCATGCTGATCCGCGTTCACTCCGGCTCGAAATCGACTTCCTCCCCGGCGAGCCGGAAGTGTCACTCGATGAGTTTCTGCGGATCGAGACCGCGGCTGCTGGCAGGCAACTCCTCGCCACCGTCCTCGCCCGCAGGCTGACGCGACGGCTCTGCGACACGCTTCTCGTGCTTGCGGAACTCGATGTCACGCGGACGGCGGCGGCACTGTCGAAGGTGGATCGCCAAAGACTCGTCGCGATAATGAAGCGACTGCAGGTGCCGCTCGCGGGGACGCTGGGTTTTGAGAAAGCCGAAGTGACCACCGGTGGCGTGACGCTCAACGAAGTTGAATCGCGAACAATGGAGAGCAAGAAGCAGAAAGGTCTTCACCTCGCCGGCGAAGTGCTCGATCTCGACGGCTGGATCGGCGGCTACAACTTCCAAAGTGCCTGGAGCACCGGCTGGCTGGCGGGCGGCTCGGTGTGAGCAGGACAACGCGTTGACTCTTACTTTTTCTTCCATTCATCCTTCATGAAGATCGCCACGAAGACATCGCCTTTTTCGGTCACGTAGCCGCGATACATACCGTCGCATTTCGGCGAGGTGATGAACGCGGGGACGCCCTTGGTGTCGAGTGCAATCAGGCCACCCACGCCGCCGTCTTCGTCGGGCAGTTCGGCGATGGTTTCTTTCGCGGCCTGCACCACGCCCAGCGACTTGTAGCGCATACGGGCGGCGACATCGTGAGCCACGGCATGGCGGATGAAGAGTTCCCCGGTGCCGGTGCACGACACACCGCACGCACGGTCGTCAGCATAAGTGCCAGCCCCGATCACCGGTGAATCCCCCACGCGGCCCGGCAGCTTGTTTGATACTCCGCCTGTGGAGGTCCCGGCCACGAGGCTGCCATTGACCAGCGCCACCGCTCCGACTGTACCGACGAACCGGTCACGGCCCGGTAATGTGCTGTGATCGCGCTGCTCCGGTCGCACCTGCTTCAATCGACGCTCAGTCCAGAAGTAGGTGTTCTCTACTTTCTCAATGTTGAATTTCGCACGGTTAGCATCGTTCAGCACCAGCGCTTCCGCACCGGTGCCGGCCATGAAAGAGTGTCGGCTCTGGTCCATCTCCATGACCGCTCGGGCCGCGGCAATGGGATTGCGGACGTGCATAAGCCCTGTTACAGCACCGGCCCGTTTGCGGGGATCTTTCTTGCCTTCGCCGCTGCCAGTGACGCGGCCTTCCATGATCGAGGCGTCGAGTTCGGCCCGACCATCGGCGGTGAGTGCTGCACCCTTGCCCGCGTTGAAGAGTGGCGAATCCTCGAGCACGCGGATCGCCGCCTCGACGCCATCGACTGCGCCTTTGGCCTGAATCGCCTTGAATCCGGCCCGTAGCGAATCCGCCAGGACCGCTTCGTAGTCCTCGCGTGTGTGATTTTCCGATTTCATCTCGTCGATGGTCAGCGTGCCGACGCCGCCGTGGATGACGAGGACAACCCGATCCGCAGCGGGCGAAGACGAGCTCATGACGACCACCATGAGGAGGGAGAGTGAAACGATCATCTTATTCACGGCGCGACTCCAGGCATGTGAGTATGATTTATGGAGAGATGAACCGATTGTGCCAAGGCGGTTTTGGCTTGGATTTGCGGAGTACCTGGGGCCGGACTTGAACCGGCGACCTGTGCGTTATGAATGCACTGCTCTAACCAACTGAGCTACCCAGGCAGAATAATAAACTTTATCTTCCCGACGCCAATCGACAACCCCGGCAGCAGCATGGAACGCGTGCTCACCAGCGGCCCCGGTGGCCGAATCCTCACTCACTGCAACGTCTGGTCACACGACGGCGAGTGGATCGTCTACGACAGCCGCTCCGACGCGGCCGGCAACAACTTCGACAGCACCCGCATCGAAAGGGTTCACACTGACACCGGCGAAATCCGTACCGTCTACGAAGCTCGAAACGGTGCCTGCTGTGGCGTCGCAACATGGCATCCGCACCAAATGAAAGTCGTTTTCATCCTCGGCCCCGAGCATCCGACGCCCGAGTATCGCTATGGCCCAAGCCGACGACTGGGAGCGATCGTCGATGTCATGACCGGCAAAGTGCTGAACCTCGATGCACTCGACCTCACTCGCAACACGCCGGGTGCACACAGCGGCGGCAGCCACGTCCACATCTGGCACCCGCACGGGGACTGGATCCGATTTACCTACGACGATGACGTGGAGTCCACGGGCCGCAACATTGCGGTGGCAATCCCCGGCACTGTCGCTGTGCTGCGGACCCATCCACGCAATCGCGATGGCAATTACTTCTCCAAGATCCTGACACGCACTGACGAAAATTTACAGCGGGCATGCGAGGAATGCTGGGTCGGCACCAGCCGCGCGATTGCGTTTCAGGGCACCGTAGGCGGTGTTGTCGAAGTCTGCGTCGTCGAGCTGGATAGCCACTATCAACAGTTGACGCAAACGAGCGCACGCTGCCATCGCGGCATTCAGGGGCCGCGGCACTGGCTGCAATCAGACGGTGAGCGGATCGCCTGTCTGATGAAGGACGATGCCGGGATCGTGCAGCTATGGACCGTGACACTGATCGGGCAACTGCGTCAATTAACACGCTGCCAGCAGGGGATTCAGTCCGCGTTCACCTGGCACGGCAAACGGATCGCGGCGGTCGCCGATGGCTGCGTGTCTGTGATCGACGACCAATCTGGCTCTGTGACACCGTTGAGCCCGGCATCGACGCCTGACGACACGATCCGCCCCGAAGCGTGCGTCTTCGCACCCGGTGGACAGCGGATCGCGTATGTCCGTCGTCGAGCCGGTGTCAATCACATCTGCGTCACTTCGGTGGAATGACGGCGTCGATGCGAGTGCCCTGCCAGAGCATGGGGATACGGAGCGTGCGTGCCCCCGGCGGCCGCGTCTTGGTGGGCTGATAGACCAGCAGTCGCGTGGCTTCGAGCCATTCGAGATTGTTGCTGGCGACCGGGATCGTCTTCACGAGTCGGTACAGATCGGGCCGCGACTGGAGCAGTTTCCGCAGGCGTTGGGCCAAGCGTGGATCGCTGCGGGCCCGCGGATCTTCCACGATGATGAAATCGGGATCGAGTTCGTCGAGCCGGGCAAGGATGGCGGCGTCGTCCTTGGCGTATTCGACGTAGCCATGAGCGGGATCACTTTTGGAGCCGTAGAAGATCTTGTCAGCCCGCACGAGCCAGAGTCGCCGGTCGGCGTCCTGCGTGCGGAGTTCGTAGACGATGGTGCCGCTGAAGTGACCGTCGAAGAGCACGATCCCCGGGCCATCCGTGTTCTTCACGATGAGGTCCGCTGCCTTTGAATAGCCGCGCACCCAGGGTACGGGTTGCTTCAGACTCCAGAACATCGTCCCGCCGACCAGAATGATCGCGAGCGGGTAACGCCAGCGCCCGGTTGCGAGCACGGCGTCTGCAGCCCACACGCACCAGGCGGGGATCCAGAAGATCGCATGACGGGACTCCTGCTCGGCCAGCGGTGCGAAGAAGAGCAGCGTCGCCAGCATCAGTGCCCAATAGGGTGCGGAGCGTGCGCGTCGCATTTTCTGAAAGCTCAACAGCAGACCGACCACAGCCGCCGCACAGGCGACTTGACCCAATTGTGCCCAGAGTGTGTACAGCAGGTACGTGTACTGCTCGAAGCGGCTCTCCTGCACGATCCTGGCATCGGTGCTCTCGGTTGCCGCGGAGACCTGCACACTGCCGATTTGCCATGCAGCCAGTGCGTAGACCGGGGCGAGGATCAGAGTCACGCTCAGCCCTGCAACAATTACTTCACGCCGCCAAATCAGGCTGAGCCGACCGGCGAAGAGCAGGCGAAACCCGAACGCCAGCACGAGAAGCACAGCATCGTAGCGGTGCAGGCCAGCCAGGATGCAACCGATGCTGACGAACACGAGGTCACGGCGGCGCTGCGATTGAAGATATCTCTCGAGATACAGCATCGCCATGAGCACAAACGCCAGCGTCGGCACTTCAAGCATCACATTGCGCGAATGAAACACGATCTCACGAGTGAACGCGAACGTCAGCGTTGCGATGGCGGCTGTGGTGCGGTTGTGAGTCAGCGACGCCAGCCGATAGAGAAACACGCACGCCAGCAAAGAATACGCCACGGTCAGCCAGCGGCCTGTCTCGAAGCTGCGGCCAAACGCGAGCATCGTCACGCCCTCAACGGCGTAGAAACCCGGCGGCCAGACGATCAATCCGAGTGCGGGATACTGAGCATAATATCGCTCGGCATAGTCCTTCGGATGCCAGAGCCCGCCGTCGGTGATGGCGTCGGCCACGAAGATGCCAGTCATCACATGCCGTGTTTCGTCGCCGTTGTAAAAGGGCTCTGTCGGCTCCGCCATCACCAGGTGCATGGCCAGCACGGCGAGCAGAATCAGCGGCAGCACGACCCGGCTCAACGCATCCGCCGACGCGGGAGCTTGGTGAGCGTGTCGACGTATTGCCCCATCGGCAGCACACGAAAACTCGCAGAGAACGCATCCAGGAACTCGCTGGCCAGGTCGAGCTTCCACGCCGCGGGCCGGTCCATCGCGGGGAAGAAGCTGAGGTCGCCATCGTCGTCGCCGCCCAGAAAGTCGAGCGGATGCAGCAGCATCGATGGCTCCGTGCCGCTTTGCCGGCACATCCAGATCGCAAGTCGAAAGTAGGTCTTCGCCGCCGCTTTCGAGAAGCGAGCCAGATAAAGCAGATAGCTCAGATGGATCGGCACCTTGACGAGCGGCATCGTCGTCACGGGGACTTCGACCAGGTCGAGGCCATGCCAGCGATAGGGCTTGAGTGGCCGATTCCCCTCGGCGAACGTGCCGAAGAGTTTCGCGCGTTCGCGCTTCTCTGCGGTCGTGAGCTTCGCGGTCATGAAATAGTAGGCTCGCGCGAGCGGGCCCAGATAGGTGGGAAACGTTGAGCAATCGTAGCGGTAGTGGCGGCGAGCCAGCACGTTCAACACACTCGCGGAGAGGCTGAACCCCGGGCCACGGAAGCCATCGGGCCGCACACCGGTCGCACTCTCGATTGCGGACTCGGCATTGGCAATCTCGGCGTCGATCTTCTCCTCGCTGTAGAGGTGCAGCCAGGGTTCGTGATGGAAGGAATGGTTGCCAATCTCATGGCCGGCGTCGGCGATACTCCGCAGCACCTCGCGATTGCCGGGCAGTGCAGCATCTTGCCCGACGATGAACCAGGTGATCGTCAGGTTCCGCGTCGCCAGCAACTCCAGCACCCGCGGGACCACGATGTGCAGGTACGACGGGAATGCGTCCCAGCCCGCGTCGCCGTGCGTCTTGAGGTACGACCACTTGTTATCGAGATCGAGCGACAGCGACGCGTTCATCCCAGCACCGCCTTCGCACCGCGGTCGGCCAGCAGCAGCGTTTCATTCACGTTCAGAGTTCCTTGCGCGATCTGTGCCGAGTTCACGAAGAACAATCCCGGCACACTCGACACCATCGGTGGCAGCCGCTGCGAATAATTCAGCGTCGAAATCGCCAGGACATGCTTCACCCGCGAGACGCGAAACGCTTCGACGTCGGTACGGCTGAAGTGAGGATACATCCGCTCCAGTGCCGCGACAAACGACTCGCGGATGGTGTGGTCATCGGCCGTCAACAGCGGGTCATCGACGGCTACGTACTTCGGCAAGTAAATAAGGTGCTTGCCGCCGAACTCCACTGGGTCGACGAGCGCTGTCATCTCGATCACCGCGGTAAACGGTGCTGGCTCGGTGATGTTCGTGACGTAATAGTGGGCGAGGGGTTTGGTGAGCACGAGCGATACACAGACAATCCCCTGGTAGAGCGGAGCTTGCAAAGCATCGCGTTCCACTGCGGGTACAGTCGGGCAGAGCTTCGCGGCAATCGGTGCGGCCGTGGTGACAATGACTTGATCGTATTGTGCGGAATCAATTTCAAACTTGCCATCCACGTGCTGGATGGACTCGATCTTGGTGCCCGGGCGGAGGCTCACGCCCATCTCCTGCAGGCGGCCGGTAAATCGGTCGAGGATGCTGGCGTAGCCGCCGCGGACATAGCCGAACATTTCTTTCTTCAGGCCGCTCTTGCGGGCGGCGTACATCCGCGCGATGATCGCCCAGATGAACGCCGCGGAGGCGTACTGGTAGTTTTCGCCCAGCTTGGCCCGCAGCAGAGGCAGCCAGATTTTTTCCGTCGTCCGCCGCCCGGACCACTTGCGGAGCCAGTCCACGACCGGGATCGCTTCAAGCTTCTGCCAGTTCTTGATCTTGGACGCGTAGAAAATAGTGCCGCCGAGGCGCAGCTTGCTGAGGAGGCCAAGTGGTGGGAACTTCAGGAACTCCAACGTGTTGGACATGGAGTAGAGCTTGCCATCGGTGTAGAAACCGGTTTTCGTCTCGACCCAGTGCAGCCGGTCGCTGAGATTCAGTTGATCGAGCAGCGCCCGCAGTCGCAGATCGCTCATGAGAGTGACGTGGTAGTGCCGGTCCCAGGTCAGGTCGCCGATCTGCCAGGCGTCGGCCAGTCCGCCGAAGTATGGAGTGGCTTCGTAGAGGGTGACCTGACGCTCGGCGGCTTGAAGCTGCCGCGCGAGTTCCATGCCGAGGATGCCGCCACCGACGATGGCAACTCTCATGGCGGGGTCAACTCCACGACCGCCTGCCCGTGGACCGCGTATCGCAATCCGCAATCGCACTGAAATTCTTCACGGTTTTCCAGGCTGTCGAACTTCGCCAGCAGGAATCCACAGCGGCAGACGCAGCCCACGCTGCGGGCCGGATTGCCGACCACCAGGTGAAAATCGGGCACACTTCGCGTCACTACTGAGCCCATGCCGATCATCGCGAAGCGGCCAATTGTGAGATCATTCCCGATCACGCAGCCGGCACCGATGGTGGCTCCTTCCCTCACCAGCGTCGGGAGTGTATGTTCATCCGGCTGGCTTGGCCGTAGTGATTTGAGATCGCTCGCCGCCGCACGCGGAAAGCGGTCGTTGGTGAAGATCGCCCCGGCACTGATCATCACGCCGTCTTCAATCGTGACCGCATTGCAGATGTAGACGAAGCTGTTGATTTTGACGCGGTGCCCAATGCGGACGCCGTACGCAATGATGGTTTTGCCGCCGACGAGGCAATCCTCGCCGAGGACCGTGTCGTTGCGGATGTGCACGTTGTCCCAGACGCTGGTCCGGTCGCCGAGGACGACGCCCGCTTCGATGTTGGCCGTGGGATGGATCTGCACACTCATACGAGGACAGCTTCGGCAAGCCGCGTCCATTCGGAGCGGTTGAGTGAACTGTACGCAGCGTCGATTGCTGCGACGTTGGCGACCGCGTCGTCGTGGCCAATCACCAGGGGCTCACGCCCCTGCAGATGGCGGGCGAAATTGCCGAGGTTGTCGCGGAACGCGGTCACTTTATCGTAGCCCTGACCGAAGAAGGTCCAGCCGCTGCCGCCGCTGAGCTTGTACATCGACTGTTTCCATCCGAGACGGAGCGTGCCGTTGAGGCCGTGAATCTGGATGTAGCTTTCGAGTTCCTTGTTGATGCTCCAGGACAGGTCGATCGTGCCGAGCACGCCGGCGATGGTGTGGACGAAGACTTGCACCGTGTCTTCCACGGGGATCGTTTGAAAGCGCCGCCCCTCGACGGCATGCACATCCGCGAGCGGGCCGAGGAAGTAGCGGGTCAGATCGAGCGAGTGTGCGCCATTGTCGATGAGCACGCCCCCGCCGCTGATCGCGGGGTCGCTGTTCCAGCGTGACCGCATATCGACGCGGCTGGTGAACGCATTCTCAAACAGTACCACCTCGCCGAGCAGGCCGTCTTCGATCAGCGACTTTGCCTTGATCACATCAGGCACATAGCGGAACTTCGATGCCATGGTCAGCACGCAGCCCGCTTTCCGTGCGGTGTTTACCATCCGATGGGCACTGTCGACACCGATCGTGAACGGCTTCTCGCAAAGCACATGTCTGCCGGCATTCAGGAACTGTGTTGCCAGCCTTTCGTGCGTATTTGGAGGTGTGGAGAGGATTACCGCATCGAACTCCGGCTCGTCGAGCAGGGCCAACGGGTCGTCGTGAACACGCTCCGCGCCGGTCAAGTCGGCCAACTTCGCCGCGGCATCGCGCCGCACATCGGCCACGGCCACCAGCGTCGCGTCCGCATGACCGAGAAACGCCTGGCCATAGCTCTGAGCGATGCCGCCGGCACCCACCAGTGCGAATCGGATTTTCTCGTTCATGGTTCAGCCGTCCCTGCTGACTGGGGTTTTCGCCAGCACCGCGGCACAGTCCTTCACGGCGGCAGCGATGTAGTCCAAGTGGTCCGTTGTATATCTTTCGCTCCACGGCAGCACGAGCACGCGGTCGAGGGCTTCGTAAGTCCCCGGGAATCGGCTGCGATCGTAGTCCACCGCTTCGGGCCGCGCCAGCGTGAAGGGCCAGCGACTGCTGCCGAACGTCCGCTGCTCGCGAAACACTTCGCAGGCAAATGCCGGCTTCTGAATGTAGCGAGGTGCACTGGCAATCCCGCGATCCTTGAGCTTCGCCGCAAAGCCGGGTGCGCCACCCTCAATCATATCGCTGTCGATGTAGAGACAGTACTTCCAGAACGTGTGCATCGCACGTGAATCGATCCACGGTGTCTCGACACCGGGCATTTCTCCCAGCGCTGCCGTGAGCTTGCTGGCGGCTGTGCATCGCGATTCGACCACGCCGTCGAGCTTCTTGAGTTGTGCCACCGCGACAGCACCCTGCAACTCGCTCATGCGGCCGTTGAGGGCCAGGAAGTAGTGGTCCGGCTTCGGATCGCCGTAGCCCCAGGCCTTGTTCACGAAGAGATAAACGCGGCGCGCCAGTTCGGCGTCATTGCTGACGACCAGGCCGCCTTCGCCGGTCGTGATGTGCTTGCCCTGCTGGAGGCTGAAGCAGGCGAGAGCCCCGAAGGTGCCGACGGGCTGACCGTTCCACGACGCCCCGAACGCCTGCGCACAATCTTCGATCACCGGGATCCCGCGTTCAGTAGCGAGTGCCATGATCGCCGTCATGTCGCAAGGGTTGCCAAAGAGATGCGTGACGATGATGGCTTTGGTTCGCGGACTGATGACGGTTTCGATCGCAGACGCGGTGACGTTGCAGGTCTTCGGATCGACGTCGCAGAAGACCGGGATCGCACCCTGATAGAGAATCGGTGCCAGAGCGCCCATGTCGGTGATTGACGTCGTGATGAACTCGTCGCCGGGCTCGGGGTTGAGTGCCGCATACGCGGCGTGCAGAGCCATGGTGCCGGAGCAGGTGGCCACACAGTGCTTGACGCCGATCGACGTGGCGAACTCAGTCTCCAAAGTCTTGACACACTGACCTTTGGTGCTAGTCAGCGTGCCGCTGCGGAGCACTTCCGTGACAGCGGCGATCTCCTCGGCACCCAGCGTCCGCCCGGTGGCGTCCTGGTCCGAAGGCAGCGGCAGTGGTGGGCAGGAATTCAGGCTCATACTCCTTCAGGCTCCCGAGGGTTGTTCGGCTGGCTTGGTTTCGAGACCGGCATGGCAGGTCGAAGTGGCTGCTGTTTCCATCAGCAGTTGCAGTGCGTGGTTGCGCTCCGGGGAGTTGTGGGAACGCCGTCGCCGACGCGGTCGCCCCGCAGCAAGGCGAGCCATCAGCCGCAAGTGGCCGGCGATGGTGCGGAGCGTCTTCATCTTCGATCTCCCCAGCACGCGGACATTGAGGGTCGCGGGATGCTCGATGATCGTCTGGCCGCGGGCGTCGAGTTGACCGAGCAACTCGACGACGCCGAGGAAGTTCCCGCTGCGGATGCGGATGTCCTGCACCGCGGAGCGGCGGTAGACCCGAAAGCAGCTTGTGTAGGTGTAGAGCTTGTTTCGCATGACACGGCGATAGAGCATCGACGCGCCTTTGGAGAGAAACAGCCGCCAACCCGGCACATTGCGGACCGTGCCCTGCGGGTGGTAGGGCGACGCCGTCACCAGATCCACACCCTCGCCGAGCTTGGGAATCATGTTCAGCAGTTCGAGCGGATCGTAGGTGCAGTCGGCATCCATCGAGCAGACGATTTCGGTCGTGGCGGCCCGGATGCCGGTCGCGATCGCCGCCGCGACGCCGCGATTCACCTCGTACTCGAGCAGCGTGACATCATTCACACCGATGAACGTGGCTTTGGCTTTTGCGCCGGTGCCGTCGCGACTGCCGTCATTGACGAGGATGAACCGAATGTCGTATTTGCTGCTGAAGGCGTTCCGGACGCGGGACAGGGTGTTGCCGAGATAGCCGAGCGATTCCTCTTCGTTGTAGAGTGGAATCACAATGGTCACCGGCTGGCGGTTGCGCACGTCGATGGAGAAGTCGGTCGCACCCATCCCGGGAGCAGGCGTCTCGATCATCGTCGGCGTCGGGACCACCACCGGTCGAGGCACACCGAGCCAGTCGGCAGCGGGCACAAAGGTGAACCGCTTCAAATACTCGGCGACGCGTTCCTCCATGCAGTCGAGATTGCGATAGTGCCGCAGTCGCGTGAACGGCCCGGCGGTGCTGACTCGCGGTTGGGCGTCGTCGAGCTCCCAGGTCTGGAAGTACATGACGAGGGGGCCCTGTGTGGCGGCTTGGCGGGCGGCACGCTGCATGAAGCCAGTCGGAAGCTGCCGCACCCAGTTCCCGCCGCCGATGGGCAGTGTCAGGCCGAGCGTGCGCACGCTGGTAATTGGCAGTTCCCAAATCACGCCGTGCGGCGTGGTGTGGGTGTGGGCCAGACGACGGAACGGTTCGCGGGCAAAGCCACGGCCAAACGGTGCCACACTGGAATCGTAGAGGTAGCCTTCATCCGCCAGAACGTCGAGCGCCCACAGATCCTTTGGGCGGAACCAGCCATCCGCTGCACGGTAGCCGATCACGCGGCGACCTCCCGCGTTTTCCAGGATCGCCTTCGCCTTTGCCACGTCGTCGCGAAACTCGGTCGGCGTCAGTGCGCGGATATTGTGGTGCAGATAGCCGCGACTCGCAATCTCGTGGCCGCGGTCCGACACCTCACGCACCAGCTGCGGATGATACTCCGCGACCCAGCCCAGCACAAAGAATGTGGCTTTGGTCTGGTGCTGATCGAGCAGATCGAGTGTTCGCCGGGTATGATGCACAAGGCGGGATTCAAAGCGATCCCACGTGCCGGATTGCACGTAGCGGTTGAACGCCGCCACTTGGAAGTAGTCTTCCAAGTTGAACGTCAGCACGTGCGGACCAGTAGTAGGATCGGCTGGCATCGAAGCGGCGGGCTCAATGGCGAGGTACATTCAAAGTAGTTCAGTATAGCGACAGTAGCAAATGACCGACCTGCAAGAGTTGGGACGGATTTGAGGGTCAAGACTTAGATCTTTCGCCGAGGCTCGAAATCACACCCGAAACCCGCGACATTCGACCCGACGTTTGATAGTTTCGTCTTTGCTTGACCCGGGTACTTCTTCCGCGAGGACTGCCAGTGCTTCGAAGCCTGCTGATTCTGCTGCCATTTCTAGCGAATGCGTCGGCTGCCGAGAACATCTATTTTGCCCGCGAGGTGCTGCCGATCCTCTCAGAGAATTGCTTCCAGTGCCACGGCCCGGAATCCAAATCGCGGCGTGCCGGCCTGCGACTCGACACGAAGGCCGGTGCGTTCCGCACAAAGAAAGAGATTACCACGATCGTGCCGGGCAAGAGTGCGGAGAGCGAAGTGATCCGTCGGATCCTGTCCGCAGAAGACGATCTGATGCCGCCGGCAGACTCACATCGCAAGCTCACCGCGAAGCAAAAAGAAATTCTCCGGCGCTGGGTCGATGAAGGTGCGACCTGGGCCACGCACTGGGCGTACGAACCGCTGCCGAAAAGCGTCGCCGTCCCAAAGCTGGCCGCACGGTCCGAGATTGATGCGTTTGTGCTCGCACGACTGAAGAAGGAAGGGTTCACTCCGGCCTCAGAAGCACCCAAGGCGACGTGGCTCCGTCGGGTGACGCTCGACCTGACAGGGTTGCCACCCACCATTGCTGAACTTGAAACGTTCGAGCGGGATCACGGTTCAGACGCGTATGTGAAAGTCGTTGATCGATTATTGGCGTCGTCGCGCTATGGTGAGCGGATGGCGTCGGACTGGCTCGATCTGGCCCGCTTTGCCGACACCCTCGGCTATCAGCACGATCGGCCCCAGCCGATGTGGCCCTATCGCGATTGGGTCATTCGGGCGTTCAACGAGAATAAGAAATTCGACCGCTTCCTCACCGAGCAACTCGCTGGCGACCTGCTGCCGAACGCAACCAAGGATTCTCGGCTCGCCACCGCGTTCAATCGCTTGCACATGCAGAACGAAGAAGGCGGCATCGTCGCGGAGGAGTTCCGAGTCGCCTATGTGGTCGACCGCGTGAACACCATGGGCACCGCGTTTCTCGGGCAGACCTTCGAGTGCTGCCGCTGCCACGATCACAAGTTCGACCCACTGACGCAGCGGGATTATTATTCGCTGTTTGCGATGTTTCAGAATATCGCTGAGAGCGGCCAGACGAGCTTTTTTACGAACGCGATGAACACGCCGACGCTGCTGCTGAGCACACCGGAGCAGGATGTGAAAATCAAAGCGCTCCGCGCCGCAGTTGAGAAGGCTGAATCAGCGCTGGCGAAGGAGAGGTTGAAAGCTGTCGATGTGCACCAGGTTTGGCAAAAGAATGCAGGATTGGAATTGATCATCCCGGATGCCGTTGGCGTATTCGACTTCAACAAGATTGAAAAGAACCAGATCGCCAACAGTGCCAATGAGAAACTGCCAGGGAAGACCCATGACAACCCTAAACTGGCAGTGGGTCCCCTCGATGCAATGGCCATCGCATTGAACGGTGAAAATGGTGTGGCATTTCCTGGTGTTGGTCATTTCACTAAGTCCGACCCATTTACTATTTGTCTCAGTGTGAAGCTGAGTGAGTACCAACCGCGTGCTGTGGTGCTTCACCATAGCAGGGCTCCAATCGACGCCGGCAGCCGTGGCTATGAGCTTCTACTTGAAAACGGCTGCGTCAGCTTTGGGTTGAATCACATGTGGCCTGGCAACTCCATTAGAGTCCGGACGCGTATGCAGCTTCCGCGCGACGAGTGGATTCACATTGCTGTCAGCTATGACGGCAGCAGCAAGGCGGAAGGGATTAGTATCTATTTAGATGGTCATTCCCAGGAAGTTGACGTAATACGCGATAATCTCACCAAGGACATCACCTACAGCGGCGGTGAACCCGAACTGACGCTGGGTTACAGATTTCGCGACAATGGCTTCAAGGGTGGTGCAGTGACGCACCTGCGCATTCATGCACGTAAGCTGACAAATTCCGAGATTCTCGATTTGTCGGGATTCATTTTTGCGAATCCCACTGAAGCAAAGACGAAGGGCTATTTCTTCTCTGCGATTCACGGCCCGACTCGTCAGAGGCAGCAGGAACTCAATCTGGCCCGCCGTGAGTTGGCGAAATTTGTCGAGCCGATTCCCGAGATCATGGTGATGGACGAACTGCACACCACGAAGCCGGCGTTCATCCTCAATCGCGGCGTTTACGATTCGCCTGGCGACAAGGTCACCTCCGACACGCCGAAAGCCTTGCCGCCGCTGTCGAAGGACGCACCACACAATCGGCTCGGCTTGGCCAACTGGCTCACACAGCCCGATCATCCGCTGACGGCCCGCGTCACGGTCAACCGGCTCTGGCAGCAGATGTTCGGCCGCGGGCTCGTCGAGACCTCCGACAACTTTGGCACGACCGGCACGCCCCCGACGCATCCCGAATTGCTCGACTGGCTCGCCCGCGATTTCGTCGACCACGGCTGGGATGTCAAACGCACTCTCAAACTCATCGCTCTCAGCAACACCTATCGCCAGAGTTCACGAACAACGTCCGCAGTGCGGGAAAAAGACCCGTTCAATCATTTGCTTTCCCATGCTTCCGCTCGACGGCTCACGGCGGAAATGCTCCGCGATCAGGCACTCGCCGCCAGCGGGTTGCTCGCCGAAAAGGTCGGCGGGCCGAGCGTCTTCCCGCTGCAGCCCGCCGGACTCTGGAACGATGCGATGGGCCGCCCCAAGTATCCGCAGTCGAAGGGGGATGACCTGCACCGCCGCAGTCTGTACACGCACTGGAAGCGGACCGCCCCGCCGCCGACTATGACGACCTTCGACGCCGCTGACCGGCAGAATTGTGCAGTGCGGCGGCAGAGCACCAACACGCCGCTGCAGGCATTGGTGCTTTTGAATGATCCGCAGATGACCGAAGCCGCCACGGCTCTGGCCGAACGAATGCGGAAGGAGAAAACGCTGCCGGAACAGATTCGGTTTGGGTTTCGTGCGGTGACGAGTCGCGAACCGTCTGAGAAGGAAATCGCGGTGCTGTCGGAACTGCTCGACTTGAGCACCGTGGCACTGACGATACTGAACCACGACGAGGCCGTGAATCGCCGATGAGATTAGCCGCGACGCGCAGCGGAGCGCGTCGGCGACGTCCACGCCCGGGGAGATTCGCTCGATGCTCGCGACCCATCTGATCACCGGTGCGTATGGCTTTTGGCTGCCGAATGATCCGCGCGGATCCTGGTCCGACTATGTCGGCTCCTACGAACTCGCCAAATTCGGACCTGCTACCAAAACAGATGCACGCCACTCCGTCGCCGGCCACCCGCACGATCGCGCAGCCCGGCTTGCCACAAAGAAAGCACTCAAACATGCACCGGTCCTCTTCACCGGGATCCAGGCCCGCGCCATCGGCCGGGGTTTTGCCCAGTACATCAGCAGTGCGGAGGTCATCTGTCACGCGTTCGCGATTCTGCCAGATCACGTGCATCTCGTGCTTGAGGACCATCGCCTGACAGCCGAATCGCTGATGGTGCAATTGAAAGGTGCGGCGTCGAAACAAATGCTGGCAGAACAGATCCATCCATTTCAGAACCACGGCGACAAACGGCCCAAATGCTTTGCACGCGGGCAATGGAAGGTGTTTCTGAATACTCCGGACGACGTGCGGCGTGCCATCGATAACGTCGAACGGAATCCAATCAAAGACGGCAAACCGAGACAAAACTGGTCGTTTGTGACGGCATACGACGCGACGCGCTCCGCTGCGCGTCGTGGCTAAACGGGGATTGACATGATTCTGCCTCCGATCAATCGACGCATTTTCCTACGCCGCGGCGTTGTCTCGCTCGGTTCACTGGCGCTATCCCAACTCGGTCATGCGCAAATGCACCACAAGCCGAAGGCGAAGCGGATCATCTATCTCTTCATGGCCGGCGGGCCGAGCCAGATTGATTCGTTTGACTACAAACCGAAGCTGAATCAACTGCACGGCGAGGAACTGCCGGAGAGTGTCCGCAAGGGGCAGCGGCTTACCGGGATGAGCGGCAATCAGGCCACGCTGCCGCTTGCTGGCTCGGCATTCAAGTTCACCCGCGCCGGTGGCATGAGCCTCTCCGAACTGCTGCCGAACACCGCGAAGATGATCGACGACCTCTGCGTCATCCGCTCCATGCACACCGAGGCGATCAATCACGACCCGGCGATCACCTTCTTCCAGACAGGTCACCAACTCGCGGGTCGCCCCAGTTTCGGAGCCTGGCTCAGCTACGGCCTCGGCAGCGCCAACGACAACCTCCCCGCGTTCACCGTGCTGGTCAGCAAGGATCGCACGGAGCAAGGACTCTACGCACGCCTCTGGGGCAGTGGTTTTCTCGAAAGCCGGCATCAGGGGGTGCAGTTCCGCAGCGGCAAGGACCCGGTGCTCTTCCTCGCGAACCCCCCGGGCGTGGATCAGAAGAGCCGTCGCATAATGCTTGACAAGCTCGCGGAGTTGCAGAAGATCCAAAGCGATGTGGAGGGTGATCCCGAGATCGCCCAGCGGACGGCTCAATACGAGATGGCCTACCGCATGCAGATGAGCGTGCCGGAGGTGATGGACCTTACCAAGGAGACACAGGAGACCTTCGACCTGTATGGCCCCGAGTCGAAGACGCCCGGCACGTTCGCGGCGAACTGTCTGCTCGCTCGGCGACTAGCCGAACGCAACGTGCGGTTCATCCAGCTATATCACCCCGGCTGGGACGCCCATAATGCCTGCCCCGCGGGGATGCGGAAGCAGACGAAAGACACGGATCGTGCCTGCTATGGCCTCGTGCAGGATTTGAAACGTCGCGGATTGCTCAAGGACACGCTCGTGGTTTGGGGCGGTGAATTCGGTCGCACTGCGTACAGCCAGGGCAAGCTCACTGCCACTGACTATGGCCGGGATCATCATCCGCGCTGCTTCACAGTCTGGATGGCTGGCGGAGGCGCGAAGCCCGGCACCGTCTACGGCGCCACGGACGACTTCAGCTACAACATCGCCGAGAATCCTGTCAGCGTGCACGACCTCCAAGCGACGATGCTGCATCTGCTGGGGATCGATCACGAGAAATTGACGTATAAGTTTCAAGGCCGATACTATCGCCTCACCGACGTGCATGGCAGTGTGGTCAAAGCCCTAGTGAGCTAGAAACAATAGATTGCCACAGTGGCACGTGGAAACAGTGAGCAGGAAAATACTGTGGCCATCTTCTCTTCAATAATATTATGCCGCAACCCATTGTATTACTCAACTGCGTCGGTCTTACGCCACGACTGTTGCCACTGGCTCCACGGCTCTCGATGGTCGGAGCGTGGGTCGCGGACATGCCGGAGGTCTTGCCGGCCGTCACCTGCACGGCTCAGGCGACGCTGCTCACCGGAAAGCTGCCGCGGGAGCATGGCATCGTTGCCAACGGTTGGCTCTACTGTGACACGATGGAGGTCCGTTTCTGGCAGCAATCGAACCGGCTGATCCAGGCTGAGCCGCTGTATGAGACGCTCAAGAAGCAGAATCCGAAGTTCAAATGTGCGAAGCTCTTCTGGTGGTTCAACCAGGGGGCGATGGTCGACATCAGCGTGACACCGAAGCCGTGGTACGGGCACGACGGCAACAAGGTGTTCGACGTCGCCGGCACGCCGGAGGGGCTGACGCAGAAGCTGAAAGCAAAGCACGGCGCGTTCCCGTTCAGTGCGTTCTGGGGACCGATGGCGGGGATCAAGAGCACGCAGTGGATTGCTGACACCAGCGCGACGGTGATCCGCGACGAGCGGCCCGACCTCACGCTTGTCTACCTGCCGCATCTGGATTACGACCCGCAGCGATTTGGCCCGAGTGGCTGCGACATGGCGAAGTGCGTGAGGGAGTTGGACGACGCCTGCGCACCGCTGCTGGATGCTGCGAAGGCGATCGGGGCCCAAGTGTGGATAGTGAGCGAGTATGGGCATTGCGATGTGAACGAGCCATTGTTTCCGAACCTCGCACTGCGGGAGAAGGGCTTGCTAGAAATCCGCGAAGGTCCGTTTGGAACGAATCTTGATCTTTTTAACAGTCGGGCTTTCACTGTCTGCGATCATCAACTTGCACACGTCTATGTCCGCGAAGCGTCAGACATTCAACTCGTCCACGATTGGTTTTCTGCAAGCGGGATGATCGATCGGATATTTACTGGCGACGCACGTGTCGAAATAGGATTAGATCATATGCGCTCAGGAGAACTCATTCTCCTTGCAAAACCGGGGTCGTGGTTCGCATACAACTTCTGGTGTGACCCCCTTCCTTCTAGTGCATTTGGAGATCGCCGCAACCAGGAACAGCCTCCTGACTATGCGAGATGCGTCGCGATTCATGCAAAGCCGGGGTACGATCCCGCGGAATTGTTTTTTGACCCGAAGCTGAGGGTGCACAAGTTGCACGCCGCGCGGCGGCTGCTTCAGAAAAAGCTCGGCTTCCGAACGCTGTTCGACGTCTGCCCACTCGATCCGTCGATCGTCCGCGGTAGCCACGGGCTTGCAGCAAGCGACCCGCTGGACCGCCCGCTACTCGTGGGGCACGGACCGAATCCCGGAAGCAGTGTGCCGATGACTTCAGTTCGTGATTTGCTGATTGAAGAATTGAGCCGCGGATAAACGCAGAAAACGCAGATCGAAGCCAAGACAATTCTGATCTACGTTTTCATCTGCGGCTATTTATCATTTATCAATCAACTCCCGCAACTGTTTCACGAACTTGGGCACTTCGGTCTTCGGATCCCCGGGGGCTTCGAATTCGAGCGCGACGGCACCGTCGTAGTTGCCGTCTTTCAGAATTCTGATCACTCGCGGCAGGTCGGCCTCGACGGCTTTGCCGCCGCCGGGAAAGACTTCGGTCTTCAACTGGCAGACGACGCCGTAGGGCACGATCTTCGCGATGTCTGCATATGGGTCAGCAGTCTTGAAGTTGCCGGTGTCGATGTTGATGCCGAAGGCGTCGCTCTTCACAGCCTTCGCCAGGGCAATGAGGCTCTCCGCGTCGCCGGTGATGCCGTGGTGGTTTTCGAGGGCGAGCTTGATGCCATGCTCTTTCGCTGTGGTGCAGCATTCGTCAATCGCGGCCACGACACGTTTTCGGCAAGCATCGAGGTCATCGCCTTTCTCCATCGCCCCGGCGAAGATGCGGACCGTCGGTGCTCCGAGCCTGGCTGCCCGCACGATCCACTCCTTGACCGCTTTCACCTCGTCCGCCCGTTTGTCGTCGTCCTTCATGGTGAAGGTGCTGCGGATCGGCATGCCGCTGACTGCGAGTTTCTTTGCGGCCGCGTGCGCCTTCAGTTTCTTGAGATAGTCGTCGTTCGTCTGTGCGAGATAGTAGCTGGTGAGTTCGACCGCGTCGAGTGGCAGCGTGCTGGCGAAATCGATGAACTCGAAGAGTGTCATCGTCGGTTTCTTGAGGTCGAGTGCTTTGCGGAAGCTGTATGCCGCGAGCGAGAGTGCGATCCGCGGCCTCACCGGCCGCACGATGGGATCGATGGCAAAGAGCGGCGACGCGACGAGGGCCGAGCCGGCAGCGAGAAACGATCGGCGGGAGAGAGTCATTTGGCGGATCCTTGGCGTGGACGGGTGAACTGACGCAGCTTCCAGATCAGGAAAACCAGCAAGGCGAGGTAGAACAGAATTGACAGGCAATCGCGCCACGTACCATCGAAACTTACGCTTGGCACTCGATGACGAATGGAGAAAATCAGCATAGACACCTATTTCGCCAGTTGGCGCAGCACGAAGGGAAGAATGCCGCCGTGCTGGTAGTAGAGCACTTCCTGCGGGGTGTCGATCCGCAGCAGCACGTCAAACGTGTTGCCGTTTGCACTGACGGGGATCGTGACCGGGCCCTTGCCGACCTTGGCGAGCGCGGCTTCGATGTGAACGATATCGAAGAATTCCTCGCCGGTGAGGCCGTGGCTTTCGGCTGTTTCTCCTGCGATGAACTGGAGCGGCAGCACGCCCATGCCGACGAGGTTACTGCGGTGGATGCGTTCGTAGCTTTCGACGAGTACAGCCCGCACGCCGAGGAGTCGGGTGCCCTTGGCAGCCCAGTCGCGGGATGATCCGCTGCCGTATTCCTTGCCGCCGAGGACCACGAGCGGGATGCCTGCGTCCTGGTATTTCATGCTGGCGTCGAAGATGCTCATGACTTCGTCGCTGGGCAGGAACCGCGTGACGCCGCCTTCGACGCCGGGCACGAGCAGGTTCTTGAGCCGCACATTGGCGAAGGTGCCGCGCATCATCACGTCGTGATGCCCGCGGCGGGCTCCATACTGATTGAAGTCCTTCGGCTCGACGCCGTGGCTCATCAGATACGCACCTGCGGGGCTGTCTTTCTTGATGTTACCCGCGGGGCTGATGTGGTCGGTCGTGATGCTGTCGCCGAGCAGGGCGAGGCAGCGGGCAGAGCGGATGTCGGTCAGCGGTGGCGGGACGTTGGTCATGCCCGCGAAGTAGGGCGGGTTCGCAATGTAGGTGCTGGCCGCGTCCCAGGAGTAGAGCTTGCCGGCGGGGATCGTCAGGGCCTGCCAGTGGCTGTCGCCGTCGTAGACCGAAGCGTAGTTTCGTGAATACGATTCCTGCGTGATGGTGGCGTCGATCACATTCTGCACTTCTGCCTGCGTGGGCCAGATCTCTTTCAGCCAGACCGCCTCACCCTCGGCGTTGGTGCCGACGGGCTCGGTTTCCCAGTCGATGTCCACGCGACCCGCGAGGGCGTAAGCGACCACCAGCGGGGGCGAGGCGAGATAATTCGCCCGCACCTCGGCATGGACGCGGCCCTCGAAGTTGCGATTGCCACTGAGCACCGCACCGACCACCAGCCCATTGGTGGTGATGTCCCTGCTGATGGTTTCGGCGAGCGGGCCGCTGTTGCCGATGCAGGTCGTGCAGCCGTAGCCGACGACGTGAAACCGCAGTTGCTCCAGATGCGGCAGCAAACCGGACATGGAGAGGTAGTCCGTGACGACCTTCGAGCCGGGGGCGAGGCTGGTCTTCACCCAGGATTTGGTCTTGAGCCCGCGCTCGACCGCCTTCCGGGCCAGCACGCCAGCCGCAACCATCACGCTCGGGTTGGACGTGTTCGTGCAACTCGTGATCGCCGCAATCACGACGGAACCATCGTTTAGGGTTCCGCGTTCCGTCGGAACACCCGGCGGGGCATCGACGGCCAGCGGCAGGCTTGCCTTCTTCATCGCTGCGGCTTTCAGCTTGGGCAGCACCTCGCCGAAATTCTTCTTCATGTCTTTGAGCAGGACGCGATCCTGCGGCCGCGTCGGCCCGGCCAGGCTCGGCTCCACCGTCGAAAGATCCAGTTCGACAACGTCGGTGTAGTTGGCATCGCGAGTGTTTGAATCGTGGAACAGGCCCTGTTCCTTGCAGTAGGCTTCAACGAGGGCCACACTCTCGGGTGTGCGGCCCGTGGTGCGCAGGTAGCTGAGGGTCTGCGCGTCCACGGGGAATATTCCGCACGTGGCGCCATACTCGGGAGCCATGTTGGCGATCGTCATGCGATCCGCGACGCTCAAGTCGGCGAGGCCCTTGCCGAAGAACTCCACAAACTTGCCGACGACACCTTTCTTGCGGAGCATCTGCGTGACTGTCAGCACGAGATCGGTGGCGGTGCAGCCTTCCTTCAAGCGACCGCTGAGCTTGAAGCCGACCACCTGCGGGATCAGCATGGTGACGGGCTGCCCAAGCATGGCGGCTTCCGCTTCGATGCCGCCGACACCCCAGCCCAGCACGCCGAGGCCGTTCACCATCGTCGTGTGGCTGTCGGTGCCGACGAGCGTATCGGGGTAGGCGAAGCCGGCGTGATCGGTCATCACCACGCGAGCCAGGTATTCGCAGTTCACTTGATGGACGATCCCGGTCTCGGGCGGCACGACCTTGAAGTTGTTGAACGCCGACTGCCCCCAGCGGAGGAAGGTGTAGCGCTCCTGATTTCGCTCGTATTCGAGCTTGGTGTTGTTGGCGAAGGCGAAGGGGTTGCCGAAGTCGTCGACCTGCACGGAGTGATCGATGACGAGCTCGACCGGCACGAGCGGGTTGATCTTGGCGGGGTCACCGCCGAGCTTTTGCATGGCGTCACGCATGGCGGCGAGGTCGACCACGCAGGGCACGCCGGTGAAGTCCTGCATCAGCACCCGACTCGGGGTGAACGCAATCTCGACGTCGGGCTCGGCTTTCGGGTCCCAGTTGGCCAGGGCTTCGATGTCAGCTTTGCGGACGCTGAGCTCGTTTTCGGTGCGGAGTAGGTTTTCCAGCAGCACCTTGAGCGAGAAGGGCAGCCTCGCGGCAGCAGGGAATTGCGCGTTGAATTCGCCGAGCTTGTGGATCGAGTAGGAGTTGCCGTTGACGGAGAGCGTGGACCGTGTGTTGAAACTGTTGCTCATCGGGCACCTGATTGCGTTTGAGACTGCTATTGTCGAAGTGCGGCCGGCAAAAGCAACAGATCACTTCAGCGCGATCGCCGTGGCACTCGCGAACATCCGCGAATAGGCGAACGTCACCTTGATCTCGACTACCGCTTTCTGTGCTGCGAGGTCCCTGGCGTAGCCGCCAAGCACTACGTGCGGTTCGACCGCACTCTCCACAAACACCTCCACATCCTGCCAGTTCATGCCGCGTTTCCACTTGGTGCCGAGGCTGCGGAAGACGGCCTCTTTCGTCGCCCAGACGGCGGCGAAGAACTCTGTCGAGTGTGTGCGGGCGTTGCAGAACGCGATCTCTTTCTCGGTGAAGACCTGATAGAGGAACCGCTCGCCGTGGCGCTCGATGAGCTTGCGGACGCGCGGACAGTCGAGGATCTGTGTGCCCAGGCCGAGGATCGACATCGTCGCTCTCAGTAGAATGGCACGGTTAGTCTAGCGGTTCGGAAGGATTCGCAGGAATGGATGACTTGCTCAAGGATCTGACGCCCGACCAGGCCGCCGCCGTGACACAGGGCGAAGGCCCGCTGCTGATCCTCGCCGGGGCCGGGAGCGGGAAGACCCGCGTGATTACCCGCCGGGTGGCCTACCTGATCCAGCAGGGCGTCAAGCCCTGGAGCATCCTCGCGATCACCTTCACCAACAAAGCCGCGGGGGAAATGCGGCATCGCGTCGAAGCGCTGGTCCCCGGCAGTCGCGTCTGGGTCAGCACGTTCCACAGCTTAGGCGCACGACTGCTGCGGCAGTACGGCGACCGCGTCGGCGTCGATAAAAACTTCACCATCTACGATGTCGACGACCGCACCAAGCTTGTCAAAGAGGCGATGAACATCGCCAACCTCGACGATGTGAAGTTCACTCCGGAGCGAATCGGCGCGGCGATCAGCAAAGCGAAGAATCAGCTCCTCCCGCCGCCGGCGTACGAGCGGCAGGCCCACGACTTCTTCAGCCAGACGGTGGTCGAAGTCTACGCGCTCTACGAGAAACGTCTGCGGGCCGCGAATGCCATGGACTTCGACGATCTGCTCTATCTTCCTGCACTGGCCCTCAAGCACAACGAGGAACTGCGGGCCGACCTCGACGCCCGATTCAAGTACGTGCTCATCGACGAATACCAGGACACAAACAGTGCCCAGTACGAGATCGCCCACCGGCTCAGCCTCAACCATCCGAACCTCTGCGTCGTCGGCGACCCCGACCAGAGCATCTACAAGTGGCGCGGCTCTGACATCCGCAACATCATGGACTTCGAGCGAGACTTCCCCACAGCCACGGTGATCACGCTCCAGCAGAACTACCGCAGCACCAAGGCGATCCTGCACGCGGCCAGTACGCTGATCGACCGCAACAAGCACCGCAAGAAGAAATCCCTGACGACCGACAACGCGGACGGCGAACCGGTGCGTGTGATCACCTACGACAACGGCCTTGACGAAGCCGAGGGGATCGTGATGCGAATCCGCGACTCAGTCGCGAAAGGCGAATGCAAGTACCGCGACTGTGCAGTGTTCCTGCGGATCAACGCTCTCACTCGCTCTCTGGAAAGTGCGTTCGTCAAGCACGGCGTGCCGTTTCAGATCGTAAAGGGGCTGGCGTTCTTCGACCGCAAGGAAAACAAAGACGTGCTGGCGTACCTGCGGCTGCTGGTCAACCCGCAGGACACGGTGAGCTTTCTGCGGATCGTCAACGAGCCGACCCGTGGCATCGGCAAGACGAGCCTGGAGAAGCTGCAGACCTGGGCCTACAACCACGAATGCTCCCTGCTGAGTGCGGCGGGGCAGATCGCGAGGATCACTGAGATCCGCGGCAAAGCTGCCACCGGACTCCGCGATTTCGCTCGAATGATCAGCGAACTTCGTACGCATTTGGAGCTTCCGCCGCACGAGATCATCCCGCTGGTGCTCGACAAGACCGGCTACCGGGCCATGTTGAAAACCAGCGACGAAGACGACATCGACCGTCTCGCGAACATCGAAGAAATGGTCACCGCCGCGAAGCAGTTCTACGACGAGGATCACGATCGCACTCTGGGCGATTTCCTTGAACAGATCGCACTCGCCAGCGACGTTGATGGCTACGATCAGGAGTCCGACCGCGTCAGCGTGATGACGCTGCACAGCGCGAAGGGACTGGAATTCCCGGTCGTCTATGTGATGGCGGTCGAGCAAGGCTTGTTGCCGCACGAGCGGAGCCTGGCGAAAGATGACGATCTCGAAGAGGAACGCCGGCTCTGCTTCGTGGGCATGACGCGGGCGATGAAGCAACTCCACCTCACGCATGCACGCTGTCGTGAGTTCCGCGGGCAGATTCTTTATGCGGTGCCGAGCATGTTCCTCGACGAACTGCCCGAGGGCGTGGAACGCATCAACAGCAGCGGACGGCTGAACGTCGCCCGCAACGCCGCGGACGAATGGCGATCGAAAGCCGGCTACAGCGAGCCCGGCAGCGTCATGGCTATCAAGCCGCGGATTCCCGACGTTGTCGGCGAGTACTCGCTCGATCAGGTAGTGCAGCACGAGAGCTACGGCATCGGCAAGATCACCGACATCAGCGGACTCGGCAGCCTGCGGAAGATGAAGATCCGCTTCGCCGCCGCCGGCGAAAAAACCTTTGTCGCAGATAAAGTGAAGCTGAGAATCGTGAAGCGCGGTTAGTGACGCTTCGTAGAAGCGCCTGTCAATGGAGCCATCAATCGCAGTCATTGCGGCCCAGCGCCAGGTCCTGACAGCGAGCGGTTGGGCGAACTGGAGCGCATTCGCATCAATTGGTCATATCAGCAGATCAGCCCGCGGCGCGAGCAAGGGAATGTAGAGACTGCCTTGCTTGCACTGCGGACTGGTGAACTCAATCGTTGAATCGTTTTCGTGAGCCGGAGAGTTTGGGCGGCGGGCCGGTGTTGACCAGGCGCACATCGTTGCCGTTGCTGTCCTGGCACTTGATCTCCAAATGATCGGGCGACGCATTCGCGATGCCGGCAATGGTGATCTCCATGCGTGCACTCTCCTCGAGTGCGGCGATTTCGCGACGCTTGCGGTTCAGCAAATAATCCGCAGCGGAACTGCAGACATTCACATTCACCGTGCTGATCGACGGACTGCCGGCAATCGCCTTGGCGGCGGCGAGGTGGAGCAGACGCATGGCATCGATTCCGAGCGTTTCGTTGGTCTTCACGTGGCCGGTGCCCTTGCAGTGGGTGCACTCGTTGTAGATCCGCTTCTTGAGGCTCTGCTGCATCCGCTGGCGGGTCATTTCAATGATGCCGAATTGCGAGATGCGCAGGATCTTGGTGCGGGCCTTATCGCGTTCGAGGGCGTTGTGCAGGGTCTGCTCGACATTGCGGCGGTGGCGTTCGTCGCGCATGTCGATGAAATCGTTGACGATGACGCCGCCGAGGTCGCGGAGTCGCAATTGGCGGGCGATCTCCTTGGCCGCCATCATGTTCACCTGATACGCCGTCTCCTCGGCGTCCCGCTCACTGCGATAGGTGCCGCTGTTGACGTCGATGGCGACGAGTGCTTCGGTCTGCTCGATGATGATGGAGCCGCCGCGGGGTAGCTCGAGCCGCTTGTGGTTCAGCTTGGCGATTTCCTCTTCGAGGCGATACTTGTCGAAGAGCGGTTCCGGACCCTGATGCTGTCGGATGCGCTCCGCATAGCGCGGCATGACCACCTGCATGAACTCCGCCGCGTGCTGGAACGCCGTAGGATCGTCGACAGTGATGCTGTCGATGTCGGCTTTGAAGTTGTCGCGGATCGTGCGGGTGATCATGTCCGACTCGCGGTAAATCTCGACCGGAGCCGAGACTTTCCGCAGTCGGCGGACGAGCACCTGCCAGAGGCGGAGCAGATAGGCGAGGTCGCTCTGAAGCTCTTCGGGGTTGCGGTCGATGGCGGCGGTGCGGACGATGAAGCCGACGCCCTTCGGCGGATTGAGATCGTTCATGATCTCGCGCAGCCGACGGCGGGAATCCATGTCCTCGATCTTGCGGCTCACGCCCACGCGGCCCAGGCTCGGCATCAGCACGAGGTACCGACCCGCGATACTGACGTAAGTGCTCAGCGTCGGCCCTTTGGTGCCAATGCCTTCCTTGATCACTTGCACGATCACTTCCTGCCCGCGTTTGAAGATTTGCTCGATGGGCAGCCGCGGGTAGCCCTTGTCGCGTGGCGGCGGGCCGTTGTTGTTGCTCTGCTGCCGACCTCGCGGTGGACCGCGACGATCACTC
>JBGSSZ010000459.1:0-19527 GCA_041736785.1 Limnoglobus sp. | reverse complement strand
CTGGGACTGACTCTGCCCCGCGCGCGCGCTCACGCCATCCTCAGCCGCGCGGCGGCGTGGGACAGCCTGCACAAGCGCGGCTATCGCCCGGTGCAGACGCGGGCGCCGCTGACTGAAGCTCTCGCAGCCGGGCTGCTGATCGCCAGCGGCTGGAGCGGCACCACGCCGCTCGCGGATATTCTCTGCGGTGGCGGGACGCTACTGATTGAAGGGGCATGGCTCGCCGCGAAGCGGCCACCGGGGCTCACTCGCAAGTGGTACAGCTTCTTCGGCTGGCCCGACTTCGACCGCAACCTCTGGACCGCGATCCGCGACGACGCGCGAGACCGCATCCTGAAATCACTGCCCTTTCCCATCCAGGGCAGCGATCAGCGGACCGACGCACTGGACTTCGCCCGTGGCAACGCACGAAGTGCGGGGGTCGCGCACATGATCACGTTTCAGCAAGGCGAGCTTCGCCACACGCGACCGCCGGGCAGCGAACCGGGGCTGGTGATCGTGAACCCGCCCTACGGCGAACGCATCGGCGAGGAGCGCGAACTGGTGCCGCTCTATCGCGACATCGGCCGCACCATGACCGATCGCTGGCCGGGTTGGACGTTGGCCGTGTTCACGATGCACGATGACCTCGCCCGGGCTGTTGAGATCAAGAAAACGAACGAGATCGCGTTTTACAACGGCCGTCTGCCCTGCAAACTCCATCTCTTCACTCATTCGGTTTGATGCGGTAAGATGCCCCTCAATCTCAGGAGTCCGCCATGCGACGTTCACCCATGCTTGCATTGATCTCGCTCGAAGACCGTTCAACTCCAGCAGCAATCAACTTCGCACTCACCACGGCGACCAGCATCCTGACCCTCGGCGGCACCGTCAACGGCGCCGCGATCACGCAGCAGGGCACCGGCTCACTTTCCACCACCTATTCCGGCACAGTCAGCACCGACGTCGATTTCAGCAGCAACACGGTGGAGTTTCTAGCCAGCGGCAGCGCGATGAAGGCCAACAACAGCGGCACCTGGGCACCCGCGGTGGGCGGCGGGACGGCGTTCAGTGCGGGCTCCGCACCGGCCAACTACGGCGGGACTGTGAGTGTCTCCGGGTTGCCGACTCGGGTCGCCGCGCGGGGACTTGTGGGTGTCTTCAGTTCCACGCCACTCTCGCTCACAGGCGGCCCCGCGTTCAGCTTCCCCTCGGCGCAGACGCTCACATTGTCCGCAGGCACCGTCGACTACAACAACTTCCTGCTGCAAGGCACAACTCCGCTCGCCGATCAGGGTGGCGCCAACTCCGCCGGGCCGGCGACCTTTACCGACCTCGGCAACGGCAACTACTCCATCTCGCTGCCCAGCGACGCCACCATTAACGACAACTCCAGTGGCTTCGATCTCATCCTCACTATCAGTGGCACGCTCAACGGCACAGCCACGTTGCCGGTGGTGGATCTGAACGGTGCCGCGGCGGGTTTCGAGTCCAACTTCACCCACACCGCGGGTGCCGCCGCCAGCAAAATCGCCCCCGCGGCCAGTATCACCCGCAGCACGCCGGCCAACCTGCAGAGCATGACTGTCACGCTTGCTGCCAGTCCGGACGGTGCCTCGGAGTCGCTCGCGGTCGATCTCACCGGCACCGGGCTCAGCACAACGGGCTACAACAGCCTCACCGGTCAACTCATGATCACCGGTACCGGCACATTGGCCGCATACCAGAGTGCGCTTCAGAAAGTGACGTACGCCAACAGCGATGCCAATGGCACCGCCGGGCCGCGACCGGTGACAGTCACGGTGAGCGATGCCAGCAATGCCAGCCTGTCACGCACGGCCAACGGCACGGTCAGTTTGCCAGCAGTTGCCGCGACCGTCACCGGCGTGCAGGTGAATGACGGCTCCGACCAGCGATCCCGCGTCACGAGCGTGAGTGTCACGTTCGACAGCATCGTCACTCTGCCCGGCACACCCGCGGCCGCGTTTCAATTGGTTCGCAACTCGGATAATGCTCCAGTGAATCTGAACGCCAGTGTGAACAATTCCGGCAGCGGGACCCTTGTTACGCTCGACTTCACTGGCGGCCCACTCGATTTCGGCTCACTGAGCGACGGCACCTACACACTCACCGTGCTGGCAGCCCAAGTGAATGGCGGCAACTTCGACGGCAACGGCGACCTCACACCCGGCGACAACTACACGCTCGTCGGAAACGCCACCAACAAACTCTTCCGTCTCTTCGGCGACATCAACGGCGACGGCACCGTCGATGGCTCCACCGACTTCGCGCAGTTCGGTGCCGTCTTCGGCACCAGCGTTGCCGGAAGCCCGTTCGACTTCGACGCCAACGGCGTCATCGACGGCAGCACCGATTTCGCCCAGTTGGGAGCACGCTTCGGGCTGACCATATAAGCGGCTATTTCAACTCTTTGACCCGTTTGCGAAGCTCGGCGATCATTGCCTTGAATCGATCGTCGCCGAGGTCGCCGAAGCGGTCTTTGAACTTCGCGGCGGTGAGTCCTTCGGGGAGATCGTCGATCTTCGGCAGCGCACTCTTCACCGCGAACTTGGTGCGGAGGCCGTTCAGACTTTCGCCGCTGGCGAGCACGGTGTTGGCCAGCGCCACGCCGGAGAAGTCAGCAGCGAGGTCGCAGAAGCTGAAGCCACTGCCATTGGGCCGGTCGCGATCGACGAGCTCTTTGGCGAGGCCGATCTGCTCGGCAATGGCGTCGCCCGCGATGGCGGTCAGAGCCGCGGAAATCACGAAGTGCTGGCAGAGATCGCGGCGGTAGCGCATGGTGGGGTTGCCGAGGACGGCGAGCCGGATTTTGCGTTCGTCATCGCTTTCCACACCCTTCCAGAGATCGCCGAAGACGGGCTTGTTGCGGAGCGCGTCTGAGTCGTCGAGCCCGATGCCGATGCCGACAAGGAACGCTTTCTTGCGGAGGTCGGGTTCGAGTGTGAATGCCATGTCGGCGGCAGTCCGCACATAAAGCTCTGTGAGGTCATCGCCTTTGACACGGCTGGCCGCGGGCAGTCTCGCATTGTCTTCTGCTTTGACGACGATCGCCCGGACCACTTTGCGGATGGCGTCGTGTTCCGGGTTCGTCTTGCGGGCTTTGGCGGGCGGTGCCTCGGGGGGGGCTTTGGCAGCTTTCTCGGGCATGACTTCCGGCTGAGCGGGTTTCAGGCCCGCCCGCGCCAGCAAACCTTGCAATTCATCGTTGAGCGGATCGTCCGGCACCGCGGCCCCGAGCGTGGCATAGATGCGAGCCAGTCGGACCTGCTGCTCGACGGGCCAGTCGGCCAGCTTCAGCAGCGGACCCTTGCGGAGTTCTTCCGCCACGATATTGATGGCCAGCAAATTGAGCGGATCGAAGCCGATGCGGAATTTCGCGTGCACGGCTTTGCCGTCGCCGAGCGTCAACCGCATCGCACTGATCGGATCAGGGCTCGTGATCGCACCGAGGTAGCGGCCCAGCTGCTGTACCAGCACTTCAACGCGCTCCGGTTCGTTTTTCGGCTCGGTCTCGCGGATGAGGATGTATGGGGCACTCATGCCGCGACTGGTGCTGAACGGCACCGCCTGCCGGCCCTGTGGTGGAAAACCCCGGCTCACGAATCCGATCGCTATCTCCGCCGGCTCGGGCTTGACCTGTCGCTCGAAATCGACCATGCAACTCCGCAGATCGGTCACGTCTTCACCTACTGTCCATTGTGTGGTGTCGACAATGTCGAACACCACACCTGCCTGCGCCTTCATAATCGCGTTTGCCTCGTCGAACCGCTTGCGGAGCGTCGCGGCCCAGACCGTCTTGGTGCGTCGGTCAGAATCGTCCACCAGCACTTTCACCGGGATTTTCACTCTCTTGATCGCAGGCACCTCGAGCGGCACGTCCTTGTCGCCCGGCGATTTGCCAAGCAGATCCGCCGTCATCAGTTCCAGGCCCTTCTTCGGCTTGGTCACAAACAGATAGGCCATGTAGGGCTGGAGGCTCAGGTTTTGCGGTCCGTTGCCCGCGGCGTAGCTGACGACGATCGTGCGGCCGCAGTTGATGGCCCGCGACTCCCCCACGGCGAGATTCACTGCGAAGGGGGCCCCGCCGCTGAGTGTGACCTGGCAATCGACCGGATCACCTGTGGCGTTGGACAGGACAAAGGTCGCGGCCTCTGCCGTGCTGGCAGCGGAGATAACAAGCATAGTGAGCAGCAAATTGCGCATGATGTCGGCCCGGGATCGATGAGGAAATCGTAGCAGTTTTTACAAGTAAGAGTTACGACGCTTCACCTTGACGGGATCGCAGGCTTGGCTATCCTTCGCCACCTTCTATCAACGGTGGTTGCGTGAAGAGCCGAGCGGCGGCCATTCTGTTCGTTTTTCTCGGCATCGCCGGCGCGGCACCCGCGCAGACTTTGAACGAGGAAATCTACCTCCCCGCCGGTGAGTCGGTCAACCTCCCTGCGGCCCGAAAGCAGACACTCCGCTTCGCTCCCCGCTACGGCAACCCCGGCTCCTTCGATCTCCAGACCGTCGCGCCCGGTGAGCAGAGGCTCGTCTACATCGGCGGGCTGATCGTCAACGTCACTTACGAAATTCAGAAGCCCACCGGGCCGGCATTGCAGGAATACGAGTTCGCCGCGGACAATCTTGTGATCTGGGTCCGCGGGCTCAAAGGCGGCAACCTGCTCGGCGGCGTGTCGAGCGAACCGACGCCCAGCGGCGAGAAAGTCCACATCGAACTCTTCATGGCCGGCAACGTCGTGGTCCGCAACCGCGAGGAAGCCCCAAGCCTCCGCGGGCCGAAGACCTTCGTCACCCGGACCGTTCGCGCCGATCAGATGTACTACGACGTGGAGAACAGCAAAGCCGTCGCGACCAAAGCCGACCTCGAACTGAAATTCGACAACCTCGAGGACTCGGTCCACGTTTACGGCGAGCACATCGAGCGTCGCAGCCGCGGCGAATGGTACGCCAGCAATGGTGGTGCGTTCTCCAGCAAGCTGCCTTCGAATCCGTCGCTGCGGCTGCTCTGCGGTGAAGCCACGCTCCGAGAGTTTCAGGGCGAACGCACGAACTTTCTCGGCATTCCGTATCGCAGCGCGGTCACTGGCGAGATCGACCAAGGCAGCACGCGCATGCTCGAAGCCCGCAACACGCGGATCAATCTGCTCGGCGTGCCGATCTTCTACACGCCGTACTACGCGGGCGACATCAGCGAGCCGCTCGGGCCGCTCCGCGGGATCAACATCGGCAATGACCGCATCTTCGGCACACAGATCTTGACGACCTGGGACATGTACAAGCTGCTCGCCTTGCGACCGCCGCCGGGACACAGTTGGAGCCTCGATGGCGATTATCTCAGCAAACGCGGCCCTGCCGTGGGCACCAACTACAACTACAGCGGCAGCGACTTCTTCGGCTTCGGAGGGTCCAATTTCGGATCCCTCGGATTCTACGGCATTCAGGACAGCGGCACAGATATTCTCGGTGGTCTGCGCGGCCCGCAGCCCACGCCTGGGCTCAACCGCGGTCGCGGATTCTGGCGGCATCAGCAGGAACTCTTCGCCGATCGCGACCAGGACGGAATCCTCAACGACCGCTACCTCACGATCCAGAGACAGTTCGCGTACCTCAGCGACAAGAACTTCTTCGAAGAGTACTTCAAGCAGGAATTCGATACCGGCATCAATCAGGAGTCGTTCCTTTTCCTGAGCGGCAGCCGCGGGCAATTTTATGGCAGCACGCTCGTGCAGGGGGGGCTGCTCCGCAACTGGCTCACCGAAACGCAGTGGCTGCCGAATCTCAACGGTGCCGTCGTCGGGCAGTCGTTCCTCGACAACTGGATTCAGTACGAAGCCCGTGCCAGTGCCGGCTATGCTCGGCTGCTGCCGAGTGTGATCGATCCGCTGCCGTTCAATCCCACCGATCAACGCGTCGACACGGGCCGGCTCGATCTCTATCAGGAACTGTCGGTGCCTTTCGACTTGGGCCCCGTCCGGCTGCGGCCCTACGGCATCATCGACGGCACCTATTACAGCAACGACCTCAACGGCAACGATGCCGGGCGGCTCTACGGCGGCGGCGGTGCCAGTGCGGCCATGACCTTCTCAAAGCTCTATCGCGATGCCTCCAGCGAGATCTTCAACCTTCACGGGCTCAACCACAAAGTCACGCCCTGGGTCAACTACGCCAACCTGAACTCCAACGTCAGTTACAACCAGTTGCCTCAACTCGACCGCCTGCAGGACGACACCATCGACCTCGGGATGCGGACCATGAATCCGTTCTTCACGACCTACTACCCCGGCACGGACGGCCTCGCACTGCAGTCCGCGCCGCAGTTCAACCTGCAGCAGTATGCTCTGCGGCGGCTGGTCACCAACCGCGTCGACACCCGCGATGACATGCAGGTCGTGCAGACGGGCCTGTTCCAGCGTCTGCAGACCAAGCGTGGGCAACCTGGTCGCGAGCACACCATCGATTGGATGTCGCTCGGTCTGAGTGCCAGCTTTTTCCCCGACGCCGAGCGCGACAACTTCGGCAAAACCGCCAGCCTGCTGGAGTTCAACTACCTTTGGAACGTCGGCGATCAGACGGCTCTCACAGCAGCGGGCTGGTTCGATCCGTACGACGTGGCGGCGACCAACTACTGGACCGTTGGCGCATATGTGCAGCGGCCCAACGGTGTCAATTTCTACGCCGGCTACCGCCAGACCGACCCGCTCAACAGCAAAGTGGTGACCATCTCGGCGCTCTACACGCTGAGCAAGAAATATGCAATGAACCTTGGCACCAGCTATGACTTCGGCAATCAACTGGCACTCTCGAACACGCTGAACATCTACCGCACCGGCACCGACCTGACGATGGGCATCGGAGTTTCGTACAACGCCCTCGTGAACAACTTCGGTGTGCAGTTTGTTCTGATTCCGAATCTGGCCGCCGCAGCGGGCGTCGGTCAAGTGCCTACACCCAATCTTGCCTACCGATGATCCGAGCCACGCCTGCGAGACTGCACATGGCCCGAAACCGTGAACGCGGCTGGCGCGACAAGTTCCGCGAGGCTTTCCACGGGCTCAAGCTCGGCATGCGCGGGCAGTCCAGCTTCGCCGTGCATTTCTTCTTTGCCGCGATGGTTGTGATGGTCGCGACCGTGATGCAGTGCGATTGGCTCGAATGGTGCCTCCTCGCGGCCTGCATCGGCGGCGTGCTCACTGTCGAGCTCCTCAACAGTTCGCTGGAGACTCTGTTTCATGGCCTCGACATCGAAACCAAGAACCGCCTGAAAGGCGTGCTCGACATCTCCGCGGGTGCCGTGCTGATCGCGAGCATGACGGCCGTAGTGATCGGCTCGATCATATTCCTGCGACGACTGGCTCTGGATCTAGCACCCTGACGACATCACTGTTGTGTTCGGCTTGGAAGACGGGTTCCCAGAGATTGAGGTGCCGAACCCCTTCCAGAATTTCTGTGTCGACTGCGTTCGCGCCGGCCTGCTCCCACAGAGCATTGTCCTCGCCTGTGCTCCCCCAGCGCCCGACGAGAATATGGTCGTCGGGGAATCGGGCCCGGAGTCGCTTGCAGAGATAGCGGGCGTGAGCTCGGCCCCCCGGCGGGAGCGATGCGATCACAATCACTTGCGGATCGAAGTCGATCGCATCAGCCAGCACTTCCGACGTCAGTGTCGAGACCGCAGTCACGCGGACATCCCACCGCGTCGACGGCAACTGAGCAACCAGCATCTCTATGCTCAGCCGATCGTAGTCGTCTTGAGACGGACACGCCAGGAGTCGGATCCGCTGTACGCCGTCCGAGACAGTCAGCGGTTCCTTGCGCTGCTCCTCGATGATCTCGTCGAGAATCTCCTCACTGATGCGGACCAATTGTTTGTCGTGATCCAGATCAATGATCCCTTCAGCCTGAGCGGTCTTGACTTGAATCACAGCCGGGACAAATGCTTCATCGAAGACGCGGGCAGGATCGTCTTTGCGCATCGCACTCCGCAGAGTGCGGAGAGCTTCATCCTGATCGCGTGATGCCAGTCGCTGATACAGCGCCAATCCGGGGGTCAGCGGCGGCTGATCTCCCAGCAGGATTTCCAGGAAGCGGAACCTCGGCGAATGGCGACCGAGCACCAGGAGGCACGTGGTGATCGGCCCGGACAGGATCAGACCCACCGGCCCCCAGAGAAACGACCAGATCGCCGCGGAGATGAGTTGAGCCACTTCAGAGACGCCGAGGCTTGCACCGTAGATTTTGGGTTCCACGAAGTTGTTCACGATCAACTCGCATCCCACGATGATGCCAAATGTGGCAAGCGGGAGGTACCAATCGGGTGAAATGGCAAACGCGAAGATCGTCGGCGGGATCACGCCGATCCACGTACCGATATAGGGCACGTAACGCATGACAGTGATGATCGCTCCCCAGAGGAGGGAGTACTCGAGCCCGATGCAGTAGAGCGCGGTGGCGATGAAGACGCCGAACGTGACGTTGATGAGCAGTTGCCGGAAGAGGTATTTGCTGATGCGTTTGCTGGCGTCGGCCATGGCTCGGGTCGTCGTCGTGACTTGACCGTCTCCGATCAGCCGCAGGACCCGATCGGCGAGGTCCGTTTTGGCAAGCAACATGAAGATGACGAGGACGAACGAGAAGCCTGCCAGTGCCAAGTTTTCCGCAACGGGATTGACAATCTTCTCCGGATCGACGGACCAGGACGATTTCCGAGTTTCGACGACGATCGCATCCCCGGACGGCTCGGAGGTCAGCAACTTTTTATCGAGATCCTCGAGCAACTTGTTGATGCGTGCATCGCCCTGCCCCGAGAGTTTCGCTTTGATGGAGTCGATTTTCACCTTGATCTGTTCGGAGTTGTTCGCGATCGTCTGACTCAGACTCCCCAGTTCTCGCGTGACGATGTACGAACCCAGCACGAAAAAAGCGACAGAGCCGGCAACTGTGATGATCACGGCGATAGCACGAGGCACGTGGCGCTTTTGCAGGAACGACACCACCGGGGCGAGCACGTACGTGAAGAAAATCGCCAGGGCGATGGGAATCAGCACGACACGGCCAACGTATAGCACCCAGAAAATGATCGTCGCCGTGACCACTGACGAGAGCGTGAGGATTGCGGTCTGCCAATCGGGACGGCGTGCGGGGGTCATGGGGGATCCTTCGAGGTAATTCGGACAGTGCAATCCCGATGCCATGCGATTGGCACGTCGAATGCAAGTTACCGCATCACGCGACGAATCCACTTCAACATTCCCCACAGCCCTGCTGTGGGGATTCTTCTTTCTGCAGAACGGGCAAGCGGACGGTGAATGTGCTGCCGAGATTCGTACCGGGGCTATCGCCGCGGACCTCGCCACCGTGCAACTCCACGATCCGCCGCACAAGCGCGAGGCCGATGCCGAGCCCGCCTTCGGAGCGGTTCAGCGTGCGGTCGATCTGCGTGAACAGATCGAAGACACAGGGGAGGAAATCCATGGGAATACCGGAGCCAGTGTCCGTGACGGTGACGACGTAGTGAGCACCCTCTTTCACAGCGTTCAGCATGATGGTGCCGCCCGGCGGCGTATACTTGACAGCGTTGTTCAACAAGTTGGTGAAGAGCTGAGCAAGCCGGACGCGATCGCCCTGGATCAGCATTTCCTCTGCGGGATACTCTTTAACAAACTCGTGCCTGGCGTGATCCATACCGGGGCGACTGGACTCGATCGCGGCGTCGAGCGGTTCGGCGAGATTGATGGTTTCGAGCTCGAGCCGGAACTTCCCGCGGGTCAGCCGCGAGGCATCGAGCAGGTCGTCGATCAGCCGCACGAGTTGAACGACTTGTCGCTCGATGACGCCGCGGGCCTGCTGGGTCGCGACCGGGTCATCGACGACCAACTTCTGGATCGCGAGGGCATTGCGGATGGGAGCCAGTGGATTGCGAAGCTCATGTGCGAGCGTGGCGAGAAAGATATCTTTCCGCTCATCCGCTTCCTGCAACTCTTTGTTGGCGGCTTCGAGTGCGGCGGTCCGCTCGGCGACTTTTCGCGCCAGTTCCTTTTCCTGGCTGTGCTGCCGCATCGCGTAGCGAATCATGCGTTCGAGCACAACGGGGTCGAGCCGACACTTCTCAAGATAGTCGGCCGCCCCGGCGAGTTCTGCGGCTCGGTCAATCTCAAGTTCCCCCTGCCCCGTCAGAAGGATCACCGGCTGATGGCAGTTGCGTTCCTTCAGCGCCTGCATCAGATCGAGACCCGACCGCTCGCCGAGGCGGTAGTCGATGAGGTAGATGTCGTGCTCGCACTTGCAGATGGACTCGAGTGCTGCGTCAAAATCGTGTTCCCAGTCGAGTTGAAATTCTACGTTGGAGATTTCGTCCAGGAGAACCTGCGTCAGCCGATAATCGTCTTCGTCGTCGTCGACCAGCATCACTCGCACGATCGGGAGCGTCTCAGGAGTCGATTCGCGGTGTATCATTGTCGGGAAGCTCCACAATTTCGAGCCAGTAGCGGCCGAGTGCCCGCACGACTTCGACGAGGGATTCGAACGTCACGGGCTTCGTGATGAAGCTGGTGGCGCAGAGTGAATACGAGCCGACGATGTCGTCTTCGGATTTCGAGGTGGTCATCACAATCACGCGAATATTTTGATATCGTGGGTCACTGTGAAGCTCTTTCATCACCTCGCGACCGTCTTTGCGGGGCATGTTCAAGTCGAGCAGCAGGATGCTGGGCCAGGGCGAACTCAACGGATCCTCAAACTTCCCCCGACGATTGAGGTAGTCGAACAGTTCGACGCCGTCTTCCACAAAATGCAGATCGTTGGCGAGCTTCGCTTCGGCAAACGCCTCCTGCACAAGTTTCCGATCATCAGAATCATCATCAGCGATCAGGATGGTGATGGGCTTCGCGGCTGGCATCATCGGGCACTCTCGTGTCTTGAAGGCCAATCTATGATGAATGTGGCACCATGGCCCGGTTCGCCCCGAGCCTGAATCGTGCCGCCATGACGGTTTACGATCTTCTTGGAGATAGCAAGTCCCAAGCCAGTGCCTTCGAATTGCTGCCGCCCGTGCAGTCGCTGGAAAAGTTCGAAAATGCGATTGGCATACTGCTGATCGAATCCGATGCCATTGTCGCGGATTGTAATTCGCCAACCATCTTCCAGTTCGGAGGCAGGCTCCGCATCAGCGGGAAGTTCGGACAAGGGCGTGGCGGTGATGGTGATTTCCGGCGGCACACCATTCCGGGCGAACTTCATGGCATTGCCGATCAGGTTCTGAAACAATTGCCGTAATTGGGATTCATCGCCCAGAACCTGGGGCATCTCACCATGATGAAGGCGACCCTGACTCTCTTCCAGCCGAAGCGCGAACACCGATCGAACTTCAGCGAGTACGGTGTTGAGGTTGACCAATTCAAACGGTTTGGTCTTCGTACTGACGCGGCTGAACGCCAGGAGATCGTCGATGAGCCGTCTCATACGGCCGGATGCATCGAGAATGCGATTGAGCGAATCCTGATTGTCCGCATCCAGATGCTCGCGGGCTTTTTTACCGAGCCGATCGCCGAACGCCTGGATCTTCCGCAGCGGCTCCTGCAGGTCGTGAGAGGCGATGTAGGCGAACTTCTCCAGTTCCTCATTGCTAGCCTGCAGTAGTCGTGCGGATTCCTGGAGTTCCAACTCCGCGGCCCGGCGAGCGGTCATGTCACGCATCGAAACCACCGCACCGAACGTGCGCCCTGAGGAGTTGACCAGCGGCTGCCCGGAGCAGACCAGAAATCGCTCCGGACCCGATACCGGTCGGATGATCATTTCCGCGTCGTGAACCTGTTCACCCTTGAGTGCCCGGCGGAGTGGGATCTGCTCCTCCGGCAACGGAGTCACGCCATCCGCCTCATAGAGACTGTAATGCTTGGCCCACTCATCAACTGGCAGGGCGGACGCTTCGAGACCGTGCATCTCCTGCGTCGCCCGGTTGAAGAGCAGCCGCCCATGAGAATCGCACGCAACGATCCCTTCGTTCACGTTGTTGAGAATGGCATCCAGAAATGTTCGCTGCTCCGTGAGTGCGGCAGTCCGCTCCTGCACGGTGCGTTCGAGGTTTTCCGAGAGCCGCTTGTTGTCGTCGATATCTGTGCTGGTGCCGAGCCAGCGGACGATGGCACCCTGTTCATCCCGTGCTGCGGTACCGCGTCCGAGAAACCAATGCACGACGCCGTCGTGTCGCACGAGACGGTATTCGATTTCGTAGGGCTCGCCGGTGAGGATGCTGTGAGCCCAGCGAGCGGCGGAACGCTCGCGATCCTCGGGATACAGCGCCGCCAGCCAGCCGTCGCCAATGCACTGTTCGGGAGTCAGCCCGGTGTACTTGTACCAGCGGCGATTGAAGTATTCCGCCGCGCCGTCAGGCTTGCACATCCAGACTTTCTGAGGCATCGACTCCGCCAGCGAGCGGAACAGCGATTCGCTCTGGCGCATGTTGGTGTAGGCCGTTTCAATCTGCTCCTTTGCGGCTTTGAGCGAATCATGAGCCCGCATGCGGCGGCGGAATTCGCTGCGTACCATCGAGGCTGCCGCCAGCACGATGCCGATCGCCAGAACGGCAGCGGCAATGATGATCACGTGCGCAGTTCGGTTCAGGGCGCGGGCTTCCACTTCCTGCGTTCGAAGCAGACTGTTCTCCTCCGCGATGGCCTCGTTGATTTTCAGCCGCAGCGCATCCATCGTGCTCTTTCCCTCGCCCCCCATCACGATCAGCCGGGCGGACTCAAAGCCCTCGGCATTCCGCACCGTGATGACGCGCTTCATTTCAGCGAGCTTTATGTCATAGAGTTGCCGGATCTCACGTAGTCGCTGTTGCTGATCTGGAGAGTGAGCCGTAATCCGTTCCAGCTGTAAAATACGCGCCGGTACATCCGTTTCGCTGACGAAGTACGGCGCGAGGTATTCTTCATCGCCGGTGACCACGAAGCCCCGCTGGCCCGTCTCCGCGTCTTTGATGTCCGAGATCAGCAGCGTGAATTCGCCGATCCGAGAATGGGCTTCTTCAATCGCTTCAGCCGCCTGAGAAATCTTCTCGATCGTGAAACTCCCAATGAACGCATTCACCAGGACCGCGAACAGCGTGAAGAGCCAAATCCAAATGTCGCGGCTTGTCATGAGGGTCGGCCTGTCTGAGTAACCTGAGCTTGGGCAATGTGGATACCGTAATCAAGAATCGCGGCACCTGCCAGACAGTTCGATTATCTGAATGCCTCAACAATCGCCACAAGTTCAGACAAATCAACAGCTAACGCGACACGGCACCGAATGTGCGAAACAATTCACTGGATGCCGACAGCCCACTGTCAGGCACAGGCAACGGAAATAATCTTCCAGCCTGTGCGCATCCCATACTTACTGGAGGGTGCGTCATGACCAGCACCAATCTACCGCGAGCGCAGCAAGCTGAGCTTGAGAACCGGTTGGCGGAATGCGCCGAAGCCGGTGTCGATGGCATCAACGCCCGGCTCGCTAAAATCGAGCGTGAATGGAGTTCCGGACGCATAGCGAAAGCAACCACCGGCATCGCCATCGTCATCGGTTTCGCACTCGCCGCTTTGCACGATCCCCTGTGGTTGCTGCTGCCCGCCATCGCGGGGGCCTTCATGCTGCAACACATCTTCATCCGCAGCAGCATCCTGACGGAAGGATTTCAAGCTCTCGGCTGGCGGAGCGGCCACGCGATCGAAAACGAGCGATTCGGGCTCCGCACGCTGCGTGGTGATTTCCGTCACCTGCCAACCGTCGCGGAGGTTGAGGAAAAGAAGGATGCCGTATGCCGCATGCAAGACGAAGGCGGTCCTGCGATGGACGACGATGACGCCCATTATGGCGCACGGGAAGTCGCCGTGATCATCGCGGCGACAGCCGATTAGATCACAGCAGCCGAATACGCCGCGAGTTTCTCACGGCGTATTTTCATGCGCTGCTTGACGCAAAAAATCCAGGCACATTACTGACCGACTTAGCCTCGGCTGCTGGCTGCACGGCCGAGCAGCAGACCCAGACCCAAGCCGATGGCCACCGCAGTCATCGGGTGCTTGCGAATCACTGCGGTCATGTCGCGACCGAAGTGCTCCAAGCCATTCTGAGCATAGGCGTAGCCATCGGTCACGGCCGTCTGGACGCTGTCCGCAGCGTCGCCGACCCACTGCTCGCCTTTGTCGCGAACCTTGGTCGCCGCGTCTGCGACTGTGTTGGTCACGTTTTTGGCCCGCTGCTGAGCCAGATCGACGAGACCCTTGGCGGAGTCTTTGGCATGATCAGCCTTGTCTGCCGCCCACTCGGCTGCCGACTTGGCCTTGTCCGTCGCGTTCTCAATGCCGCTGTTCGCAGCGTCTCGCACTTTATCCGACATCATTGTTCCTCCTCAAGGGTGAAAAAGTGAGACAGTGAATAGATTGCAGTCTCCATGCCAAACTGCGTTTGGAAGCAAACAGGCATACGAATTGCGTTTAAGATGGATGTGGACTATCCCCACGGAGGACTGGTTATGAAGCTCACAGGGATCATCGTTGCACTGGTGGGAATTGTGATTCTCGCCTACGCCGGGTTCATGCAACTCCAGGGCGATCGCACTGTGCAGGGCACGCTGGCGGTCGAACAGTCTGGCCAGACTTGGCAGCTGGTGCTGGGTGCCGGTGCCATCATTGTCGGTGGCCTGATGGCGACCCTCGGCGGACGCGGTTACTTTGAAAGCCGCGATCTCGCCGTAAGAAATTGAGGCTAACGGCATTCGCAGCGGGGGATTGCCGCTGTCAATAGAATGTCGCGTATGGACCCAGCCCTCACAACACTCGCCTCTGTTCAGCGGCTCCTCGTGGTCGATGACCTCGAGGACGCCCGTGAATCGCTAAAGCAACTTCTGGCGCTCTCGCTCAAAATCGAAGTCGACACCGCTGCCAACGGAGCTGAAGCCCTCAAAGCTCTGGAAGAACGCTCCTACAGCGTCATGCTCACCGATCTGCGCATGCCCAAGCTCACCGGCATGCAGTTGATTGCCGAAATTCAAAAGCGCCAGATCCCCGTCACCTCCATCGTCACCACCGGTCACGGCAGCATCAAGGACGCCGTCCAGGCCATGCAGCAGGGTGCCTACGACTTCCTCACCAAGCCGGTCGATCCCGAACATCTCTGCGTCATGGTCAGGCGGGCACTGAGGGAGCGACTGTTGCAGGATGAAGTCGCTGCACTGCGGGCACAAATTGGCGAACGCTACGCCTTCCGGGATGTGCTGAGCAAGAGCCGCAGCATGCTGGCGGTCTTTGATTTGATCAGCCACATCGCTGAAACCAATTCCACGGTGCTGATCGTCGGCGAGACCGGCACAGGCAAGGAGATGATCGCGCGGGCCGTGCACCACGCCTCCACGACCCGCCGCGATGGCCCGATGGTGGCAGTCAACTGCGCGGCCCTGACCGAAACGCTGCTCGAAAGCGAACTGTTCGGGCACGAAAAGGGCTCCTTCACCGGCGCGATTTCACAGCGCAAGGGCCGCTTCGAGCAAGCCCACGGCGGCACGCTCTTCCTCGACGAAGTCGGCGACGTGCCCATGTCGATGCAGGTCAAGCTGCTACGCGTATTGCAGGAACGCCGCATCGAGCGCGTCGGCGGGACCGAAGCCATTGAGATTGATGTGAGGCTCGTCACCGCGACGCACCGCTCGCTGGAAAAGCTGGTCGCTGAGGGGAAGTTCCGCGAGGACCTGTTCTACCGGTTGAATGTGATCAAGGTCGAACTCCCCCCGCTGCGGGACCGGCCCGAAGACATCAGCCTCCTGGCCAATCACTTCCTGCAGAAGTATCACCGCCCGAATCAGCCGATCCCCGAGGTCGGGCCCGATGCCATGGATCTATTGCTGAATCACCCCTGGCCCGGGAATGTGCGTCAGCTTGAGAACGCCATCGAGCGGGCATGCGTCACGGTGCGGCAGGGCGTGATCGAGCCGGAGCATCTGCCGCCGGACATCGCGCACCGTCCTTCAGGCAGTCTCGATGTGAGCGTGGACATCACACGCCCGCTGGCGGACCAGGTCGCGGAGCAGGCGGCGAAGATCGAGGAGAAGTATCTGCGAAGTGCCATGAAAAAAACGCGAGGCCACGTCGGCCGGTGTGCCGAGATCAGTGGCCTGTCGCGTCGGAGCATTACGGAAAAGCTCAACACCTATCACATCGACAAAGCGGACTACAAAGGCGACGACAGCGACGACGATTAGTACTGACTGTTGATTGCTCGCCGGTCGCGTTGGTATTCGCTGACTTGCGAGCCGTCGCCCGTCGTCAGCGTGTGCAGTTGTTCTTTGAGCATCTTTCCTGCGGTCGCCGCTGCAGCTTCGCCGGTGCTGACCAGTTCCTTTCGGAATGCCGCATAGATCTCGCCGAACGGGCCCGCCGGCTCGGTCGAATAATCACCTGTGGCCGTTCGCACCGAGATGCGGGACCCTGGTTTCGGTCGCGTGATCAGCCACGCTGCCAAACCTGCACCCACGGCGAGGAGTGTGCCCGCCAGGGGGTGCTCTCGCATTCTCTGCCGCACATCGAGAGCCTCGCCGATGTTCTCCGAGGCCGAGCCCACCAAGCCGCGGACGTTGTCCGAAACATCGCCCACCATGCCACGGACGTTCCCCGTGACATCGGCGAAGGTCTCCCGCACTGTTGTGGTGGTTTCATCCACAGCCGCTCGTGCCCCTTCGATCGTGCCCGTGACGCGATCTTCGAGTGCCGCCATGCGGCTGGCAAGAGTCGTCCGCGCCGCTTGCAGGCGGGCGTCGGTCATCGTCGCGTTATCCATTGCAGGCTCTCCTGAATCGAGTTCAAGGTCTGACGCGGGACTAAGTTCGCGTGCTTCAGCTTGGTCCACATCACCGCGGCGATGATCGCACCGATGACGAAGATCGCCCCGGCGACAATGCCCCACGCCGCAGCCGGGGTTAGACTCGCGTACTGAATCAGCACAAAAACCACGCTCACCAGCGCAAAGATCAGTCCGAGCACGGCCAGCACCGCACCGAGGATCAGACCGGCCACAGCCGTCGTCGCGGCAATAGCATGCGTTTTGATTTCGGTTTTCAGTTGCTCGCCATGGGCAACGGCAAGCTCACGGGCTCCCGATGCCACCTCGCCCGCCAAGGTGACGAAGGAGGTCCGGGTCGCGTCTGGTGTGAGAGTGCTCATAAAGAGTCTCCAGAAATTGCTGCGGTTCTTGCAGGCTCGTTGGTACTGTGAACCGGCCGCGCAAGCAAGTCGGCGACATTGCCTGGGAGTCCATTGCGCGTCCGGTTAACAAGACAAATGCAAGAGGCCGCTAGATTACATCGCCGGTGCGGGAGCCCCCGCGACCCAGCAACAGACTCAGCACGAAGAGAACCAGAAACACGAAGAAGAGAATGCGAGCACCCTCGATTGCCGGGCCTACAACGGTGGTGAAGCCGAACAGAGCCGCGAGCAACGCGACCACCAGAAAAATCACAGCGTAGCGAAGCATGACAGATCTCCCAAAGTGAATGTGTTTTTGCGATGCTCGACATCGAACACTCGCAACACTGAGGGGAGACTTTGCATTCTGAATGCCAGAGTGTGTGAAATTCCTAGTCGGCAGCAGTTTGCCTGATTGTGGGCAACGTGCTTCCCAAACGCAGAATTATGTGATGTTACAATCGCAATTCAGAGGGGTTTTTGCAGGTTGGGAATAGCTCGACTTTGGCCTGCGATCTGCACTATTGTTACACGGCGGGATGCAAGTCGAAGGTTCAGTGGGCGAAAACCTTCGGCAAACATCCCGCCCTTTTCATGCGCTCACTTCAACTGCAGCACAAAGTAGCGATTCAATTCACCTGTCTTCCCGTCGTAGCCGCGGCCGATCCACGTGCGGCAATCGATCTGCCGCAGTTCATCCCGCACACAGGGAAACACTTTCTGATCCGGCCCGTACTGCATGCTGATGCAGGGCAGCCCGTCGAGACGGCTCACATCATTGCGAAATGTCGCTGAAATAGCTTCAAACCCAATCCAGCGGTTGACGAAGGTGCCGTCGCTGTGAAAGGTCTTTCCTCGCCAGACTGTGCCTTGGACGCGGGCTTTGAGCTTCGGGAAGATGCTGGTGGAGTGGAGCACTGTGCCGACGGTTGCGCCTTGTGGTGCGCACTCACCGCTGCCGGATCGGAAGAGAGCATCCCATTCGCAGGGCGAGCCGCGTCGGAGGGCTGTGATGTCGCTGGCCGTCGCCGTCGCGGTGGAAGCCGCGACGACGAGTAGAACAAGTCGCAGTGTCATGGTGTCTTACCAGGAGAATTGCAGGCCGAAGTTGATGCCCTGCACGTACATGCTCGTGTCGGTGAGCGGCACGGTGGGTCGCACGGTCGAGAGCGGCACCACCCCGCTGACGGGGAAATTCGGGATTCGCGTCACGTCGAGGCCGGTGTCGATCTGATCGGCTGCACGCAGGACGCTGCTGAGGTAGAGGAAATTGTAACCGACGTAGGCCCGCAGGTGTGGTGTCAGGTTGTAGCCGAGGTTGATGCCGACTTCCGGGACGACGGCGAACTTGCTCTGGGAGAAGGTGCCGATGTTGGCCCCGGGCAAAGCGAGGAGCCCGCCATTGGCCACGGACGTGCTGCCGTTGGTGAGCAGCAGCGATTGACCGCCGTTGATCGTCACGGACTGCTGCATCTCGCCGAAGGCGACTTTGACGGTGCCATTCACGAACCAGCGCCCGCGACGGAGTTCGCCGTTGAGGCCGAGTTGCCCGCCATAGAACTCGTTGTCGGTGCTGAACTGATCGACAACCGTACCGCTGAGAGCGTTGGGAACGCCGATGGACGGCGGCGAGTTGGGTGTGCGGGCGAACGACTCCGCGATTGTGAGCGACTCGCTGAAGTTCACCTGGCGGTAGCCGATCAAGCCATCGAGTCGGGCACACGGAGCACAGGACAACCGCTTGCGGAGGTTCACATCGAATCCCCAGAGCGAGTTCTCGAGGTTCACCGCGATGCCACCGGTCGCCAGACCGGGGTAGGCCGTGAGTTGCGAGAAGGGGATATTCTGGTTCAGATTGGTGAACGGCCGGGCCAGCAGTGGGAACTGTGTGGAGTTCGCTGCGTAGCCCTCACCCGCGTCGCCAACCTGGAAGTAGCTGGCATCAATGCCCCAGCACTGATTGCAGCCGAACCAGGTGCCGAGACTGATGCGACCCCCGCTGTGTCCGGTCTGCCCGAAGTCGCCGCCGCTGAGCAGTGTCTGTGTGCCAGGTTGACCGAGGATGCCGTTGGACGCTGCGGGGCCCGTGGTCACAAGAGCCGGCAGCGTCGGAGCTTTGGTCCACCATGCGAGGTATTCCGCGGCCACCCAGAACTTGTGCCCCGCGGTGGTCTGCGGAGCCAACGTGTACGGGCTGCCCGGAGCGAAGAGCGGCGAGTCCAGTTGCGGCATGGGAAACGTGCCGCCATCGATGGGAGCAGGCGCGCCCATAGGCGTGGCAGGCCCCATCAGCACTGCACCAGGCGGCAGC
>JBGSSZ010000452.1:0-1920 GCA_041736785.1 Limnoglobus sp. | reverse complement strand
GCCCAAAGCGGTACGACACGCTCGGCGGTCGGGCCTCGACCGGCTCCGCGGCGAGGTGCCGCTCCAAATCGCGGGCCAAATCTCCGGCCGTGGCATAACGCCGTCGGCGGTCCTTCTCCAGGCACTTCATCACGATCCAGTCGAGGTCGCCACGGAGGGAGCGACTCAGCCGCCGCGAATCGGAGTGGCGATTGGCGGTAATGGTCGCGGTTTCAGCGACCGTGTCGATCCGCTGGCTCGGTCGCTGTGGCTCAGTGTCGCGGACGATCCGTTGGATCTCTTCGAACCCCGCCTCGTGAAACTGTTCTCGTGGGAAGGGGGTGGTGCCGGTGAGAAATTCATAGATGAGCGTGCCGAGGGCGTAGACATCGGTGCGCGTGTCGATGTCGCCGCTGCCGTCCATTTGTTCGGGGCTCATGTAGAGCGGCGTGCCGAGCATCCGCGCGAAGCTTGTGAAGAGTGTGCGGTCGGTGAGCGGGCCATCGAGAGCTTTCGCAATGCCGAAATCGATGACCTTCACGACCGCGGCCCCGTCGTATCGCAGCGCAAGGACGTTCGACGGCTTCAGGTCGCGATGGATGACGCCTTTCTGATGGGCGTGCTCGACGGCCCGGGCGACGTCGATCGCGAGGGCGAGCCGTTCGCGGACGCTGAACTGCTCGCGGTCGCAGAAGTGGGTGATCGCCACACCGCGGACAAGTTCCATCGCGAACCACGACCGGCCCGAGGACAGCACGCCGGCATCAAGCACACGGGCGATGTTCGGGTGCTCCATCATCGCCAGAGCCTGCCGCTCGGCATCGAAGCGGGCAAGCACCTGCCGCGTGTCCATGCCGGGCTTCACGATTTTGACCGCGACCTGTCGCCGCTCCGCATCCTCGGCCATGTAGACGATGCCGAAGCCACCTTCGCCGATCTCCTCCAGCAGCTTGTACCCGCCGACGACGGAGCCCGGCCGCTCGGGGAGATCGTCGCCAAGTCGCGTCGCAAGCGGTGTTTCGAGAAACGACTGGTCGACGGCGAGCATCGCGGTCAGGCGGCGGTGGAGTTTCACGTCGCCGCCGCAGGCCTCGCCGAGATAGGCCTGCCGGTCCTCAGCGGATTCGATGCGGCGTGCCGTGTTGAATATTGCTTCTTCCATGGGCATGGCGGACCCTCCCCCACCACTGCGAAATCCGACCTCAAACTCCCCAACACTATTCTTCCGAAGCCTGCATTTCCATTTTCAGCCACGCGCGGGCATAGGCCCAGTCGTTCTCCGCCGTCGTGGTCGAGACCCCCATTGCCTCGGCCGCTTCGGCGATCGTCATTCCCGCGAAGAACCGCAGCTTCACGAGTGTGGCTTTGCGCACATCGGTCTTTGCCAAAGTGTCGATCGCATCGTTGATTTCGAGCAGTTCGAGGTCGGGATCGTTGATCGCGGGGTCTTCCAGGTTTTCGCGGCGGCGTTCGCCTCCCGACTTGAGAGCTCGCTTGTGGCGGACACGCTCGATGAGGATGCGCCGCATCGCTTCAGCCGCTGCTGCGAAGAAGTGAGCACGGCAATTCCAACGCCTGGCCTGGCCGTCGTCGACGAGCCGGAGATATGCTTCGTGCACGAGCCCGGTGGCGTCGAGCGTCTGCCCCGGCTGCTCGCGGGCCATCCGACTTGCTGCCAGCTTCCGAAGCTCGTCGTAAATCAGCGGCAGAAGCTGTTCACTCGCCGCCGGCACTCCCCGCTCGATCTCTCCAAGTATTTGAGTTACATCATCCATGCTACTGATTTTGCAGAAATCACCGCCGTCGGGCAGTGGTGGAAACTGCTGAACGCCTCGGGCTGCTGCTAACCCGCATTTTTCACGGGCCTTTCTTCTCCGCGTGATTGTAGCTGTCGGACGGTTGTGGCGTGGTGGGATGGTCCGGATGCGAAACAGCCCCCTT
>JBGSSZ010000445.1:0-6206 GCA_041736785.1 Limnoglobus sp. | reverse complement strand
GGCGACGGCCCCGCGGCCTCGCGAAGCTGCTGCACCGCGGTGGCCAAGGACTCAAGCATGGCAGAGGTCCACGCGTCGGGCTGAGAGTCGAGCAGATCGATGAGATGTCGGATGCGGCGGTCGCCGAGGAGGTTGTGGGCGAAGGGGCCTTGTCCGTCGCCGCCGACCGCGAGCATCCAGCAGTTCGGCGCTTTGGCCTTGGCGACTTGCACACTGAGCGCGGCGATGAAAAGTTCATACACTGCCGCCGCACTCGAGTCAAGTGTGATGTAGCCATCCCAGCCACGGAGCTCGGCAAGTGCAATCGCGGCATCGCCGGTCGCCGTGAGAGCCAGCACCCGCTCGCGGATGATCTCCCACGGCTTCGAGCGCAGGTTCATCTGCAGGTTCTGCACACGCGGCACGGTCCATTGGCTCTCGCGGGCGATCTCCTCGCGGATGGTCTCGGCCCGGTAGGGGTCGATGAAATCGAAGCCGATGTGCGCTTTCTTTTCCGTGGGCGGCATCCATTCGTAGGGATCGTCGTTGGCGGTCGCGAGGTAGCCGCAGTCGGGGTTCGCCGTGGTGGGCATGTCGTCGAAGGCGACGTAGTCGGTCCAGTCGCCGCGGCTGACGGGCGTGGGGAGCAGCCCGTTGCCGCCGCTGCGGATGGGCAGATCGCCGACAAGCTGATAGCCGATGAACCCCGTGGCATCGGCGTAGAGCACGTTCAGCGGCAGGATCGGCCACGCGGCGAACGGCTTGCGAAACTCCTCAAAGCTCCGCGCCTTCATCGCCTCGAAGAAGCCCCGCAGCGGTCGCGGCTGCAGCCAGACCGCCTTCAGCGAGATCGCCAGCGTCTCGCCCGGAATCAGTGGCGTGACCAGCGGACCCCGCGGTGTGACGGCGATCGTCTCCACCACCTCCGTGCCGCTCTTGCTGCGGATTGTCTCATGGTAGATTTGGCAATCACGCCACGAGCCATCCGGCTCCTTCGCCTGCCGGCCATCCTCGCTCAGCGTCTCGATGAAAAGATCAGTCGTGTCAGTGAGCCCTGCCGTCACACCCCAGCAGGCGTGGCCGTTGTGCCCGATCGGGAAGACCGGGCTGCTGGCGAAGAGTGCCCCGGCGACGCTCCACTCGGGCGTGCGGACGTGCGCCAGATACCACGGATTCGGCAGGCTCGGCCCGAGGTGCGGATCGCTGGCGAGGATCGGTTTGCCGCTCGCGGTCCGCGACCCGGCGATCGCCCAGTTGTTCGACCCGCCGCCACGCGGGGCATACTCATTGAGGACTTGCAACTCCGCCAGCAGTGACGCGAGCGTGCCTGTCGGTGCTGCGTCTGGCTCGTTCAGCACGATCTTCCCGACAGGGTCGAGTGCTGCCACGGCTTCAGGCCCGTCTTCGCGAAGCATCAGAAACCGCGCCAGTTCCACGTCCCAGTTCGACGGCAACTGGAACGACAGGAACTTCACATAGCCCAGCACGTCTGTGCCGGTCCACGGCGTGGGGATCGATTTGAGCAGCGTGAACTCGTGCGGCCACTGCTTGAGGCCATGCTCGAAGCCGGCGTTGATCCCCGCGGTGAAGGCGTCGAGCAACGACTTCACATCGTCGTCGATGACGTCCCACTGCTCGAGCGCGGAGCGATGGAAACCGATGCGACGGCTCAGGCGATCGAGCGGCAGGGCCACGTCGCCGACGAGTTCGGCCATTGTGCCGTGGATGATCCGCAGCAGCACTTCGAGTTGGCCCGCGCGGTCCTGGGCCTGGGCGAAGCCGAGGGCGAAGGCGGCATCGCGGTCGTTTTCAGCGTCGATATGGGGCACACCGTAGCCGTCGCGGCGGATCACCACCGGACGCGAAAGCCCCGGCATCGTCAGTTCGCCGTTCACCACCGGTGAGCGCGATCCCGTCAGCAGGCGGAAGAGTGTTCTCAGCATCGTGGCGATGGTTTAGCGATGCGCGGGGTGAAGTCATCGCCAGTTCGGTATGCGACGCGATTCGTAGAATGAGAGTTTCTTTCAGGATGGCATCGATGAAGTCGCGATTGTTCACGCCGGGGCCAACGCCCGTGCCCGAGGAGACGCTGCTCGAACTCGCCAAACCGGTGACTTACCACCGCGGCACCGAAGCCAAGGCGATCCTCGGCGAGATGACCGACGATCTCAAGTACGTGTTTCAGACCACGAACACGGTACTCACCCTCACCGCCAGCGGCACCGGCGGCATGGACGCCTGCGTCAGTTCGTGCCTCGCGGCCGGGGAAAAAGCGATCCTGCTCACTGCCGGTCGCTGGGGCGAACGCTGGAAAGGCATCCTCAAAGCCTACGAGGCCAACCTCGTCACTGTCGAAGTGCCATTCGGCAAAGCGATCACACCGGCGATGCTCGACGCGGCACTCAAGGAGCATCCCGACGCCAAGCTCGTGCTCGCGACGCTGAGCGAAACCTCGACGGGCGTAGGCCACGACATCGAAGCCTTCGGCAAGTTGGTCGCCAAGACCGATGCGCTGCTGGCGGTCGATGCAATCAGCGGCTTGGGCGCTATGGAGTGCCACACCGACAAATGGCAGATTGACCTCTGCGTCACCGGCTCGCAGAAAGCACTGATGCTCCCGCCGGGGTTGGCGTATGTGGCGGTGAGCGCGAAGGCGTGGGCCAAGATCGACGCCACACCGGTGCGGAATTTCTACCTCGATCTGCGCCGCTATCGCAAGAGCATCGCGGACAACGACACACCGTTCACGCCGGCAAATACGCTCATCAAGGCTCAGCGCGTCAGCTTGAAGATGATTCGCAAGGAAGGCATGGAAGCACTCTGGGCCCGCCATGCCCGGATGGCGAGCGCATGCCAGGCAGCGGTGAAAGCGATGGGGCTCACGCTGTTCGCGGAGCGCCCGAACAACGGGCTGACCGTCATCACCGTGCCCTCAGGCGTGGATGGCACGGCGATCCTCAAGACGCTGGAGAAGACCCACGGCTACAAGCTCGCTGACGGTCAGGACGCCATGAAAGGCAAGATCTGGCGACTGAGTCACATGGGCCACACGGATGCGTTTGAGGTGCTGGGCGCGATCGCGGCTCTGGAGCTTGTGCTGGCCGCCGCCGGGGTGAAACTGGAAGTCGGCGCTGGGGTCGCGGCGTTTCAGAAGGCACTTGTGGAGCATCGATGACGGAAGAGATTCTCAAGCGATTTGGAATCGCCCCGGAGAGTGCCGAAAGGCTGGCGGAGCAGGCGGCTGACTTCGGATCGAACCGCCCCGCGCAGGCTCACCGAGTTGTCGTCACCGATCAGTACGACGGTGCGGTCGAAGCGCTGGTGCAATTTCGCGATGGGGGCACGGTCTATCGTTTGGATATGCTGAGCGACCACAGTGCGCGGCCGCGGACTTGGACTGTGCGACCGATGCAGGCCGATGCTCTGGATGAGTTTGTCCGCATCGTTGCCCAACACATTCCACCGAATTGGCCGGTGTGGATTCCAACCTGGAAATTTCCAACAGAAGCAATCTTGCGATCCGTGACCGATCAGACGCAGTCGATCATGGATCGCGTCGGCGAGCCCTGCGGTACGATCTCCTCCACCGATCCTTATGGTTTCAAATCCTACACCTACAGCAGAACCGTTCCACAAGCCGTCTGACCCTGCAGCCGCACTGGCACTTTGCTTCTCTGGCTTTCCTTGGCGACTCGGCGGCTTTGCGAGAGCAGTCTGACTAAACTGATCTGATGCAACCGCGAAAATACATCTTCCCGAACGTCATCGAGCTCAACCTCCAGGCGGGGCGATCGCTCGGCGTCAACATCTACCTCATCGACGGCGGCAGCGAATTCGTCCTCCTCGACATCGGCATGACCGAAACGCTCGACGACATCATCGACCTGATCCGCGAAATGGATTTCCCGCTGTCGAAGTGCAAGCACATCATTGCCACGCACGCCGACGCCGATCATGTGCAGGCGCTGGCCAAAGCCCGGGACCGGCTGAAGTCCACGAAGACCGCAGCCCACCCGCAGGCCGCTGCCACGCTCGCCGCCGGCGACACCGTGCAGACCTACGCCCGCATCACTGCCCAAAACGTCGACATCGACATGCCACCCATGAAGATCGACATCATGCTCAACGACGGCGACACCGTGAAAGTCGGCAAGCTAAATCTGCAGGTCTGGCACACACCCGGCCACACACCCGGCCAACTCAGCTTCAAGCTCGGCAACCTGCTCTTCAGCGGCGACAACATCTACAAAGACGGCTGCGTCGGCGTCATCGACGCCCACCATGGCTCGCACATCCCCAGCTACCTCGCGTCCCTGAAGCGTATCCTGAACGACGACGCTGAGTTCATTCTCCCCAGCCACGGCCCGATGTTCCGCAAGGACCCCGCAATCCTGCAAGGCGCGATCGACAGGCTGACCCGCTATCAGTACATGGCCGACTTCGGCACCTGCGCCATCGACTGGCCCCTGCAGCGACAATGGGAGCAGGAGATCCAATCGGGGAAAATGCCAGATTTGTGATGGAGAACTGAGTCACATGTTTTCCATGGAGTTTTTGCGGAATTACGATTCCAGAGGCTTGTTGCGGCCGGTGAGCTGGGTCGTTATCCCGTCAGAGGCCATGTATGTCACGATATGCTGCTAAGCTCTTGTTCCAGTTTCGCGTCGATATCGATGGCGATCCAGGGAAGCGCCGCCTCTGTGAGGAACGCATCATCAACTTCTCGGCTCGGTCGCCGCGCCAAGCAATGCGAACCGCCAAGCGTCGAGGTAAGAATGGAGAGCATTCGTACAAGAACAGCAAAGGCAATACCGTCTCGTTTGAGTTCGTCGGGATCATGGATCTGATGATCCTCGGCCTCGAAGCCGAAGCGGAGGAAGTCTGGTACGAGATACGCGAGCGATTGCTTCCAATGGAGCGGCAAGGCAAGATCATTCCGGACGATGAGGTGCTACTCCGTAGCTTGAGGAACGGAGTGGGATAACCATTCTCGTCATCGGGTTGACAAAAAGCGACGTAGCAGGCAACGGTGTCCGATGGCGGAGGGCTTTCGGCGATGCAATCGCAACCTTTTTTGCAGGCGCTCTCGGGCCGGATTCTGATCGTGTCACACACATACCGCAGGTCGGCCATCCGCGTCATCAGTGCTCGAGTGGCCAGCCGCTGACAGCGGGCGGACCAGATCTAGGGAGAAACATTCGCTATGAACATTAGGTCAATGTTAGCGGCGGTCGTGTGCGGGCTCATGCCTACAGCCGCGGACGCGGTCGATGCGGTGTTCGACTCGAACGGTGTCAAGATTCGCTATGTCACCGCAGGCAAGGGCGAACCGATCGTAATGCTCCACGGTTGGATGAGCGATTCCAGCATGTGGGGGCGGCTCGATACCAATCCCGCTGCCAGAGAATTCCAGTTAATCGCGGTGGATTTGCGCGGGCATGGGAAGAGCGACAAGCCGCATGAAGCGGACAAGTACGGACCCGCAATGGCTGCAGACGTAGTTCGGTTGCTCGATCACCTCAAGCTGCCGAAAGCTCATCTGGTCGGTTACTCAATGGGCGCGATCGTCGCCGGGAAGGTAGCGGCAACGCACCCCGAGCGAGTCTTGAGCGTCGTTTACGGCGGGCAGGCCCCCATCCTGACGGCCAAGGTCAAGGCGGATGCCCATGAGGTCGATTTGTTCGCAACGGCGGTGGAGGAAGGCAAGGACCTAGGGTCGTACCTCCGCGCGGTGATGCCAGCCGACAGACCGAAATTGTCAGCGGAGCAGGCCACAGCCCTCGCCAAAATCCTCTACGACGGCAAAGATGTCAAGGCGTTCGCGGCCGCCGGTCGCGGGATCAAAAACCTTGACGTGACTGGGGAGCAGTTGAAGAAGTGCAAGGCTCCGATCCTGTTCATCTACGGGTCCCAAGAACCCGCTGCGACAAAGAATCGCGCCGCGGCCATCACCAAGCTGATCGGTCGCGGTGAAATCAAGGTGATCGAGGGTGCCGATCATGTGACGACTCTGGCCAAGCCGGAGTTCGGCAAAACTATTAACGAGTTTCTCCGCGCACACAAACAGAAATGATTTGTGTGTTGCTGAACCCTTCTCATGGCCGCCGAGTCAAGTGAAAACGACAGAAGAGTGACGGATTCCTGAACGAATCGTCTGGCGGTTTTCAGTTGACGCTTCGATGGAGTCTCGCCAGCACCGTTGATCAGCATCGGGACGATTCGATCGT
>JBGSSZ010000374.1:0-2500 GCA_041736785.1 Limnoglobus sp. | reverse complement strand
CCGCGTGCGGCGGATCACCCTGCCACAGATCCCGGGCGGCTCCGCCATCTGGGGCGCCACCGGCCGCGATCACCGCGGCACCATCTATTTCGCCATCTCCTGCGAATCGTCGCCCACCGCCAGCGCGCACCTCTTCGCACTCAACCCCAACAACGATGCCATCACCCACCTCAGCGGTGCCGTCGAAGAACGTCACAAATTCGGCGACCATCGCAAGCTGAGCCATAACAAAATCCACTCCAAGATCGTGCAGGGCAGCGATGGCAGACTGCATTTCGCCAGCATGGATGAAGCCGGCGAAAACGAAGATGGCTCGCGACTGCCCGATCACGGCTCGCTCCTCTGGAGTTACTCCCCCGGCACAGATTACTGGGTCGAACACGAGCACACGGACGACGCCATCATCGCCTGCGCCGCAGGCGGGTCCATGATCTACTTGCTGGGCTACTACGACCATGTGCTTCATCAGCACAACCTCAGCGGAGGCCCCGTTAAAAAGCGCCGTGTCGGCAGCGTCGGCGGACACACGACACGCAACATCATTGCCAGCTACGACGGTCACGTCTTCGTTCCGCGCGTGATGGCGGATCACGCCGAGCTCGTGCACTTTGATCAGGATCTCAAGGAAGTGGCTGCACACCCGCTGGAGTATTATTCCCGCAAACCCGACGCCACCTCGCACGGCATCGTCGCTGTCACGCCGCTGAAGAATTACTCCTGGGTGTTCACGACCGATCAGGGCCGACTCTATCGGATCGACCCCCGCGGCTTCGACAGCACGCTCACTGATCTCGGCTGGCTGCATCCCGAGGGAAAGAGCTATGCCGCCTGTCTCTTTCCCACCGACGGCGTCAGTCAGATTGTGGCGATTGCCAACCGCGTGGAGCGTGGCGAACCGGTCTATGAATGGGTGGTCTTCGATTTGGTCACTGGCCAGTCGAAGGCCACGCCACTCGAAATGCCCGTGCCGCCGGAGGCTCGCAATATGCTGGTCTATGGCTCCTACACCCGCGACGACGCCGGTCGCTGCTATGTGGGTGGCCGCTATGTCCTCGACGGACGCAGCGTGCCTGCACTCTGGAGCATCGAACCGTAGTCCTACTTCATGAGCCCGCGGACCAAGTCGAACAACACCGCCGGTTGCTGCTTGATCTCGCCCGCTATCGAATTGTCTGTGACTGTCACAGTTGCGTCGGGCAGATGCTGCTTCAAATATTTCTCGACTTCTCTCGCGGTGGCGGCATCGATCAGCAACAGCGAAACTCGCGTCAGCGGCTCGCGGTCGAAACTCAGACTTGCCGAAGCCTGCTGCACCTGGCTCAGCTTCGCAGCCAGCGGCTTGGCCGCCTGAAGCAATGGTGAGGACTCCGACCACTTCCGCGACCGCTCCGTGACCAGCCAAGCATACGACGACGGCTCAAGCTCCCGGATGGCAGTGTTCACGCTGTCGGCAAAGTGTGCGGGACTCACAGCGGGCTGGTCCGCCAAGGCGAAGTCCTTGTCGTCGAATCCGAACAGCCAGGTGCGGTCGTCGATTTTGGTTGCCAGCAGCATTGACATTTTCGTCGTGTACACCGGTCGCCCCGCGATCGGTTTTTTCTCCGCCCGCAGCGCGTCCAACATTTTCTCTTCGTCGACTGGCTGACGCAGCTTCAGCACCACTGTCAATGCCGGGATCGGTTTGTCGATTGCAAACGACAGCCCGGCGACGATCTGCTCGATCTTTTCCGGCGTCAGCCCGGTTTTCTCCAGCACGGCGATCATCCCCTCGGGGAGGCCCAGCGTGCGGAACTGAGCAGTCGGATGGAAAGCCACCATCGCGGCCGGTTGTAGGGCGACGACCACATTCGCCGACGCGGGGATGTAGCGCAGCCCGCTCAGAGCCGTGGGTGGGATCGTGGACGCGGCACCTGTGAGCGGCGCAACCGGTGCGGGGGTGGTCACCCAGGGTTTGTAATAGCCAATCGCGCAGATGACCGCGACCAGACTCATCGTCAGCGACAGATACACATACAGCGCCCGCACAGGAAACGGCGATGACGTCGCACTGGCGGTCGGCAGCGTTTCCGCGGTCGGCTCCCACGCAGCGGGCTCGAAGGATTCCCCGCAGCGCGGACAAACCACACGCGGAACCTCGGCGGGCTCAATCACCTGTGAATTGCAAAACGGACAGGCCGTGCGGACGCTCATGTCTTCAATACTACGGCTCGGCGTCAGAGTGTGACCCCGAAGCGGTTGCCGAACTGGGCGAAATCGACGCTGCTGATGGTGCCGTCGTTGTTGTAGTCGAAGGTGTTGGAGCCCGCGGTGATGCCGAAGTCGCTGCCGAACGCGGCGAAGTCATTGGACCCATCGACGGTGCCGTTGCCATCGCTGTCGCCGAACAGTCGGCGGAGCGTGGGGTCATCCGGTGCGGAGTGGAAGCCCAGGCTGGGCACGTGGAGTTGCCAGTACCCGTCGTTGAGCGAGTTGTAGCCGACGCCGCCCCAGATCGCGCCGC
>JBGSSZ010000357.1:0-8376 GCA_041736785.1 Limnoglobus sp. | reverse complement strand
CGTCGTCGTCGAGCACGATGGTCAGAGCCGCCAGTGCCGGCGGCGCGTCGGAAGCCAGCTTGCCGATGGCCTTGATCGCGCGAAGTCGCGTCGCCGGGAAACGATGACGGACATGCTCGATCAAGAGCGGCAACGATTCGTCGGCAGCGACCATCGGGGCCATCCAAGAGGACAAACAGGAAAATCCGGCGCGGCGGGGCGAGAGTCGCAAGTCTAGATCACGACCCCCGTGCCGCAAACACCGCAACCGGAAACGATTGCATTATCGGCAAAGTAATTTCAGCTCCTGTCGCGGTTTATTGCTCAAAGCGAAGCGACTGTCCGAAAGCCCGGCAATCTCCGCTGCCGCATTTTCCCGCGGCGAGACAGACTGGCTGAGCTGTCCGGTATAATGACGGAATGCCTGCACTCTGAGGATGGGACCGATGCGCTCTTCGCGAACAATGATGGCCGCCGTGGTGCTGGGAACGGCACTGGCGGGAAGTGCCAGTGCGGCACCGTCGAATGACCGCGCTGTCGCGGACATCAGCCGCTACTGCCAGGCTTGCTGGCGAAATGCCCGCCTGCCGGCGGATCACTGGAGCGATGCCACGCAGCAGGTGTTTGTGCGGCTGCTGGAGCGGGTCGATCCCGCACGCTGGGACGCCGCACTGAAGGAAGAGGGCTTGGAACGGAAGGAGTTTCTGCGAGCCATCGATGCCGTGAAGAAGCGGACCCAGCGGGCGAAGCGGCCCGGGCTCCTGCCCGATGGCGTCGCCGACCGCAATCTCCTCGAATCGGGCTACCGCAACGATGACCGCAACTGGATCAGCGCCCACGCCCGCGAACTGCTCAGCGAACGGCAGCAGCGGATTCTCGACCTTACCTTCACCGGCCACGAAGTGCCCGAAATCGCCAACGAACTCGGCACGACCGTCGCACGGGTCAGCGATGAGAAGTACAAGGCGATCCGCAAGTTGAAAGCCCGTCACCTGGGCGAAGTCTGAGCATCGGTCATTACGCAGCGTCGAATTTCAGTGCCGCGGAGTTGAGGCAGTAGCGTTGCCCGGTGGGAGCCGGGCCGTCGCCGAAAACGTGACCGAGGTGGCTGCTGCAGCGACCACAGCGGATCTCGGTGCGAAGCATGCCATGACTGCGATCCTCAATCGTCGCCACATGTTCGGGATCGAAGCTGTCGAAGAAGCTGGGCCAGCCGGTGCCCGATTCAAATTTGGCCTCGCTGCGGAAGAGCGGCAGGTCGCACAGCCGGCAGTGATACACTCCCGCGGTCTTCTCTTTGAGCAATCCCCCACAGAACGCCGGCTCGGTGCCATGATTGAGCAGCACGCGGCGTTCCTCATCGCTAAGCCCTTCGGCAAGGAGTGCGATCTCCTCCGCGGGCAGCGGTGCGAGATCGTGACCGGACGCTGATTGTCGCGATGCCATGTCGAAATTCCCTGGTGCGTGCCTTCATCATACCAGACAAGCCTGTCAGTCCGACTCGCCTTTCGGCTCAGTGCGGGCCACGTAGAGAGCCGTGGTCAGGTCGCCGGTGACGTTGACCATCGTGCGGGTCATGTCCAGGATGCGATCGACACCGATGATAATGCCAATGGCGGCAGGGGGCACGTTCGGGGCGACGGAGGCCACGACGAGACCAATCAGCGGGAGCGACCCGCCTGGCACGCCCGCCATGCCGGTCGCGGTGAGGATGCAGAGAACCAGAATGGTGGCTTGTTGGCTCAGGTCGAGGGACACGCCGAAAATCTGGCAGAGGAAGACCGCCGTCACAGCTTCAAAGAGTGCAGTGCCGTTGTGGTTCATCGAGGCACCGAGCGGCAGCATGAAGCGGGACACCTTCACCGGCACGCCAAGCTCCTCCTCCGCGGTCTTCATCACCGTCGGCAGTGCGGCACTGGAGGAGCTCGTGCTGAATGCAGTGATCATGGCCAAGCGCGATTTGCGGAAGAACTCGATCGGATTCATGCCGCCGAGCAGCGAGACCAGCGGCGGGAACACCACGACCAACTGAATCATCAAGCCCGCCAGCACTGTGATCATAAACGCGCCGAGCGCATAGAGCAGATCGACGCCGAAGAGTGCAGTGGTTGTGAAAATGAGCGCCAGCACGCCGAGCGGGGCCAGGCGCATCGCCAGCCCGATGATGTACTCCGTGATGGCGTTCACCGCTTCGAGCACTTCGATGAGAATGCGGGCCTTCTCCGGGTCGATATGCGTCAGGGCGAAGCCCACCAGCAGTGCGGTGAAGATGACGGCAAGCATATCCTTTTCGACCAGCGACTTGAGCGGGTTCCGCGGCACGATGTTGACGAAGGTCTGAATGCCGAATTCGGCCGGTGCACGATCCGCGATACTTTTTTCATTCGTGTATTTGTCCATCAGCTGCTGCTGCGTCTCGGCTGAGAAGCCATCGCCAGGGCGGATGAGGTTGACCAGCGTGAGCCCGATCACGCCGGCGATGGCGGTGGTGAGAATGAAGTAGGTGAGGGTGCGGAAGCCGATGCGGCCGAGGCTTTCACCCCCCAACCGCGTGACGCCGATGGCCAGCGAGGCGAAGACGAGCGGAATGATCGCCAGGAAGAGCAGGCTGAGGAAAATGTCGCCGATGGGCTTCGAGACATATTTGACGAAGCGATCGACTTCGCTCTTCGGGATCCATTGCTCGGTGACGGCGTGATTGACCAGGCAGCCGACGATGGCTCCCAGCACCAGTGCACCGAGGATGCGAGTCTGCGAACCGGCGGGCGCGGCCATGAGGAATCCCGTAAGGAGTCAGCCGAAAAAGCAACGGACCACGGAAATGATCCGTGGTCCGTTGTAGTGGAACTGACCGGGAGTGCTTAGGGGCCGACGAAGACACCGAGGGCAACCGGGTCGTAGGTCTGGTCGAGCGGCAGCGAGTCACCGAGGTCGACCTGTCCGACGAGCACATCGCGACGGACGTTGTTGATGAGCGGCCCGGCATCGACGCGGATGCCTCGGGAGTCGGATTGCGTAGCAACGAAGGTACCGTACAGGTCGGGTGTCTCGAAGCCGACGACCTGGAACGGGTTGTAGACGTTCACACTCGGGGCGAGGCCGACGCCGGCACCGGTGATGATGTTGGGCAGATTACCACCGCGGAGGTCGGAGATCGCCACGGTGACGCCACCGCGGCTGGCGCTGTCGTAGGCGAAGTAGTTGAGCAGGACCTGGTCGTTTTTGGCGTCGAGCAGCGTGACGCGCGGGCCACCGGAGTCGCCGGCACCAACGAGGATCTGGCCGTAGCCGAGACCCTTGGCGTCACCAACGTCGAGGTTGAGCCCGCCGCGGAAGGTGTTCTCGAAGATCATCCGCTGGTAGATGAGTTCGCCGGTGTCGCCGTCGTAGGCCACGATGTGAGGGCCACCGCCGAAGCCGGGCACGGCGATGGCATCGAGTTGACCGTCGCCGTTGATATCCGAGACTTTGACGCGAACCAGGCCGCTGAAGCTGCTGTAGGGGTTGCGCGTGAAGCGCACCGAGCCATCTTCATTGCGAATGGTGACCGTGGCCTGGGTGCCTGCAGCGGAGCCTTCCGCTGTGATGATGACTGGGCTCGCACCGTTTTGGACGTTGACGGTCACAAGGTTCGAAGTGATGGTGTCACCGGCGCTCGGCGTGTATTTCGCGGTGATTACGTGCGAGGACGCCGATGCGAATCCGGTACTGAGGAATGCTTTGCCGTCCACGACCGCGACTGTCCCAAGTGATGTGGTGCCGTCGAGGAACTGCACCGAACCCCCCGCGGGGTTGGTGACTGTGGCTGAAATCAGCACGGGATGATCGACCGTGGCGGTGGTGGCCGAACTGCTGATGGTGATCGTGGCCGGCAGGGCGGTGACGATGACGTTGAAGGTGTCGGAGGCGGTCAAGCTGCCGCCATCGCGGACCGTCACCGTGAGCACGGCCGTACCGAACTGGCCCACCGTGGGGGTGACGGTGAGCGTGCGATTGGCACCGAGGCCGCCGAGTACGATGCTGGATTCCGGCACGAGCGTGGGATTCGAACTGGTCACCGTCACGACGAGGGCTGTGAGGGACGTCTCAGCATCGCCCACGGTGAACGCGATCGGGCCTGTGCTGGTGTTCTGATCGATGGTCTTGTTGTCGATGTTGCTGATGGTCGGCGGAGTGTTGTTCGGATCAGCCGGGACAGTGACGGTGAAGGAATCGGTTGCCGTGAGGTTACCGGCATCGCGGACGGTGACCGTGAGCGTCGAGGTACCGCTCTGCCCCGCGACCGGCGTAACAGTCACGGTGCGACTGGCACCGCTGCCGCCGAACACCACATTGCTGCTGGGGATCAGAGTCCCATTGGACGTCGTGACCGAGAGCGTGAGTGATGCGGCCGGTGTCTGTGCATCGCCGATCGTAAAGGTGATCGCGCCGGTGGGTGTGCCGAGCGGCGTGGTCTGATTGGGTATGTCGCTGATCGTCGGCGGCGTGTTCGCAGTCGTCTCACCGACGGTGACGTTGATTTTTTCCGTGTCGAAGTTGCGCGCGTCATTCAGCCCGAGGGACGAGCCGATTCGATCCTGGGCGTCGCGGATGCCCACGGTGAGTTGGAAGGTGCCGGTGAAGCCCGTCGCCGGCGTGACCGTGACCTTGCCATTGGCGTCGACCGTCGCGGTGCCCTGCGTCGGGTCGAGCGTGGTGAAGACCGGGCCATTGGCGGTGTTGACGACGCGACCCACGGCGAACGTGGAGACGTCGCCCGCATCCAATTCGGTAAACGGCAGCGTGAAATCGATCGGCGTGTTCGCGGTGGTCGTCACGTTGCCGATCGCACCGAGGAAGGGGCGATCGTTGACCGTGTCGACCACGGAGGTCACGGTGAAGCTCTTGGACTCCACGTCGCTATCGGCGCTGTCGGTACCAGTGACGGTGATTCCCGCCGAGCCCAGGAAGCCATTGAGGGCGGTGAGCATGACCACGGCGTTGTTCGGGTCGCTGTCGAGGAGCTTCGCCGAGGTGATCAGCACATCGGTGGTCGGCTGGCTGATGGCACCGTCGCTGCCAAGCTGCTTCGGCACATCCATCAGCCGCTGATACGTGTCGAAGCCGCTGGTCAGGATGCCGACGACCGAGTGATTGAAGTTCAGGAACTGCGAGCGCCGGTCGAGCGGGGCATCGATCTCCTGGCCGCTGCCGGAATCGACAATGAACGGATCGGTGATGAAGAACTGAGCATTGTTGTTGTCGTCGCCGGCGTTGGCCATGGCAACGATGCCGCGACTGGCGAAGGTGTAGAGCGCGTTGTATTCGTCGCGGACGTCGCTGATCGTGTCGGAGCCGCCCTGCCCGTCGCCGTTGGGCGAGCCGCCCTGAATCACGAAGTCGTTGACGATGCGGTGGAATTCCTTGTTGACATAGTAGCCGTTCTTGACAAGCTCGATGATGTTCTGCGTGGCGAGTGGTGCGACATTCTCAAACAACCGCAGTGTGAAGCTGCCCGAGAACTCGACGTTCTGTGCATCCTTGCCGCTGACCGTGAACTCGATGCTGCGACCGCCCGTGACGATCTGGGCGGAGACGTTGGTATTGTCGCTCTCCACGGTGTAGTTCACCGTGCCGTCGGCGGCGGTCGCCGTGATCGGGACGAAGAGCGGCTTGTTGGTCGGGAAATCGGAGTTGGCGATGCCAAGCAGGTCGACCGCGGGAACCTCGCGACCCTCCAAATGCTCAACTTGCAGGCGACCGGGCCGGGGGAGACTGGTGGAACGCAGCAGTCGTTTGGAAAGAAAGCGCAATAGCGACATCGGTGTCACTCTCCTGAAAATGCACGCGGCGATACCACTACGACGGTCATCGGCCCGAAGAGGCGTGCGGGAACGAACGAAATTATGACAACTTTCAGCTTACATGCGCCAACGGGCTCCCGACAAGGCGCGACCGGGGCATGAATTTCAGCTTATCCATACCCTACGCACGGTATAATCGTTTGGATTGCCTCATTCGTCGCACTTTCCGGGATTCCCGTGTTTGACATCTGCTCTGATGAGAGTTTTACTTGTGAAAAGCGAATCAGTTTTGGAGCTGTCGCATGTTTGAGTCCTATCTCGCAGCAGTCGGAGGTTTCGTCCTCGCCTTTGCAATCGCCTCGCTCGTGGAGTGGGTCGTCCACCTGCTGATGCACCGCCGCGTGCTGTTGGGCAAGATCCACTACGATCACCACGTCGCCGCGGCTGCCGACGGCATGCTCTGGGAATTCCTCTACTACGTCCCCGCCGCCGTGATCGGCTCCTGCATCTTCCTCTTCTGGGGCTGGCAGCTGGATCTCTGGTGGCTCGCCGGCGGCATGTGTGCCGGGGCCTTCGTCTACGCCTTCTTCGCCGGCTACGCCCACCAGATCCAGCACGAGCACCCCGAGCTTGTCTTCTGGATGAACCCGCCGGTCCACACCATCCACCACAAACACGAGATGTACCGCCGCAACTTCGGCATCGGCGTCGACGTCTGGGACAAAGTCTTCGGCACTTATCAGCGAGTGGATTGGACGCCCGATCCTAGTCGTCAGTGTCGGCGACTGCGGGAGTATTGGAAGATTCAGTGGTATTGACGGGACGCACGATCTCACGAGCCCAGATGATCGGCCAACCGATGACGAGGGCAACCACGAACATGATCTGAGCTGTGAAAATCGTGATCGCGAAACCGTCCGCGAACGTGGTTGCTCTGTCGCCCGAGCCCGTGAACCATCGCCAAGTCTGAATCGCATAGCTGCCTGCGAAGATTTGAGCGACGGGCAGGAACTGCGAAATCGCGGTGATGACGCTTCCTGTCAGCAACGCCCGCCGCCAGGGACCACGCAGGATGCAGATCGCAAGTCCCACGCCCCAGGCAGCGAGAATACCGCAGGTCATGCCGATTTTCGCCGCTCCCATGACAATCATTGAGCACAAAAACAAGGGAACGATGAGATTTAAGGCGTAGATGAAGGTCCACCACACAGCCAGAAAGTGGTTGGAAGTTTCGTCCGGCTGGAGATCGCTCTCCCGCACCGGCACCGGGTCCAGCCGCGGTATCGGTTCCCGGCGTTCGGTCATTGAGGCAACCCGTATGACGACGGCATGACACATCCTCCCGCCGCCATCATATCCGGGTCTTTGCCGCTCAACAACGACGGCGATTCGGGCTAGAATCATTTGTATGCCTGACGTCAAACCCACCCCCGACCCGGATCCGCCGCCGACCCAGGCGATGGCCAATCCCGACGAGACCGTCGCCCAGGTGCCGGACTCACCACCGACCGAAGAGCAGGGGAACCCCGAGCAGACCCGCGCGCAGGCTCACGACGTACTCAGTGCAGTGCTGGCGAATCGCGACAGCACCCGCGTCCAGGAACCCGACGCACCCAGCACGCGGGCACTGCCTCTCGGCGGCATCATGGCCACCAGTGCTGGTGCACCCTCGCAGATGACCATGGTCCGCGCCGGCGGCAAACTGATCGTTCCCGGCTACGAACTCCTCGAAAGCGTCGGCAAAGGCGGCATGGGCATCGTCTACCGCGCCAAGCAGATCGCACTCGATCGCGACATCGCTCTCAAATTCCTCCGCGAAGACTATCACCCCCGTTCCGGCACCGGGCTCCGCTTCCTCGAAGAAGCCAAGATCACCGCACAACTGCAGCACCCCGGCATCCCAGCCGTGCACGAAGTCGGCACGCTCCCCGATGGGCGGCCCTATCTGGCGATGAAGCTGATCCGCGGGCGCACGCTCGACACCATGCTCAAAGAGCAAGGCCCCGGCAGCACCAAGTGGCTCTCGGTCTTCGAGGCGATGTGCCAGGCCGTCGGCTTTGCTCACACGCACGGCGTCATTCACCGCGATCTGAAGCCCGCCAACGTCATGGTCGGTGCCTTCGGCGAAGTGCAGGTCATGGACTGGGGCCTGGCCAAAGTGCTCGGCCGCGAGTCGACGCTCCCCGACGGCGACGACTTCGACTCCCCCGCAGACGAGGATGTGCTAGTGCAGTCGTCTCGCGGCAGCGAGAGCATCGAGACCCGGGCCGGCAGTTACCTCGGCACACCCGCGTTCATGGCACCCGAACAGGCAACCGGTGCGACGACGCAGTTCGGCCCGCGCACGGATGTCTTCGGCCTCGGTGCGGTGCTCTGCACGCTGCTCACTGGCAAGCCGCCGTACATGGGCGGCAACGCCGAGACCACGCGACTCATGGCCGCTGAGGTGAAGCAGGTTGAAGCCTACGAACGACTCGAAGCCTGCGGGGCCGATCCCGACTTGATCGACCTGTGCAAGCGCTGCCTCGAAGGCGATCCGAAGAAGCGGCCTGCGGATGGTGCGGTGGTGGCGCGTCAGGTGGCGAGCCTGCGTTCGTACGCCGAAGAGCGGGCC
>JBGSSZ010000338.1:0-18645 GCA_041736785.1 Limnoglobus sp. | reverse complement strand
CGGCAGCGGATTCGTGATACACTCTGTCATCGCGACGGTTCCTGGATTGGGACGAGGCTTGGCGTTGCAACCTCCTCTTGTACCAACACTTGAACCGTCGCGCTATTCTGTTCGCTCAAACCATGTGAAATATCCGGGCTAATTCTGATGCCAAATTCCTTCTCTAGCAATCGTCTTGGCCTTGTGGGTCTGTGCTGCGCAAGCGCGGGAATCGTTGCTGCGTTCACGGCGACACTCATACCCGCTGCTGGATCAGTTCTAGTACTTGCGGCACTGGGGCTGGCAGGAGTGGGCGTCGGTCTCTTGGCGATGAACTGCAGCCAGCAGCAGTCGCGCATCCATCTGGAACGGCGTGAACTCATCGCGGAGCGGGATGAGGCACTTGGCAATCTCGAGGAGACTCAGAAGTGGTCTGCTGCGATGGGCCGCGAAGCGGCGACGCAATCGCTGAATCTTCTCAGTCAGCGCGATGAATTCAAGAATCGTACCCGCGAACTCAGCGAACAGAAATCCTGGCTCGATGCGCTGCTGGCACAGTTCCCCGGCGGACTGCTCGTTGTGGATCAGAATCTTGATGTGGTTGTCAGCAATGACTGCTTCCGCACGATGCTGGGCATTCCCCCGGATGCTCCCAAGGCAAAGAGTCTGAATGATTTTCACGGCTGGCCCGCGGAAACGATCGACGGTGCTCTGCTCAGCTTTCAAGACTGGCCGCTGGTGCGGGCGATCCGCGACGGAACCGAGTTGCACGACTACGAAATGCGGGTCGGCCATCAGGGCGGCGGCTGGTTTGAAGCCGTGCTGAGTGCCGCACCGATCCTTGGCTTCAGAGGCGAGACGCTTGGCGGGGTGATGCTGATCAACGACCTCACGGTCCGCCGTCAGAGCGAAGATCGGCTGGCAATGCTCGAATCGGCAGTGGTGCACGCCAACGATGCCATCATCGTGCTGGAAGCCGTCAGCGCCGAGGGGCGTGGCCGTTCGGTGATGTATGTCAACGACGCGTTCACGCGGCTGACCGGTTACACCCGCGACGATGTCATGGGTCGCTCGCTGCATTTCCTCCGCGGTGTCGACACCGATTCGGAAACGCTCAGGAGCCTGAAATACGCGCTCGACACCGCCACACCGTTCCGCACCGAATTGCTCAACTATCGCAAGGACGGCTCAGTGGTGTGGGTGGATCTGAGCCTCGTGCCGGTGCAGGGCTCCGACGGATCATGCCTGCACTACATCATGATTCAGCGTGATGTGACGGCGCGGAAGATCGCCGAAGGCTCGCTGCGGGAAAGCGAAGAGTTGTTCCGCGGCATCTTCGAGACGACCTCCGCCGGCGTGTCGATCACCGACACGGCGGACCGCTACGTGTCGGTGAACCCCGCGTTCGCGGCGCTCGTTGGCCGCAGCGTCGAAGAGTTGCAAACGCTGACCCCGGAACAGATCACCCATCCCGAAGACTGGGCGGCCCAGCAGAGCCTGATTCGGCAGATCCACGATCGCCAAATCGATCGCTATCAATTTGCCAAACGCTATGTGAAGCCCGATGGCTCGATTGTCTGGAGCGAACTGACCTACGCCGCGATCCGCGATGCCGACGGCGAGTACCAGTATGGGCTGGGGGTGACGATCGACGTCTCGACCCGCCGCGGGCTCGAGGAGCAGCTTCGCCAGAGCCAGAAGATGGAAGCTCTGGGGCAACTCGCAGGCGGGATCGCTCACGATTTCAACAATCTGTTGACAGCGGTCATCGGCAACATTGGCATGCTGCGGCTACCCGAAGGCGACCCGAACCGCGACCTGATGCGGGTCGTGGAGCAGGCCGCCGGGCGTGCCGCCGAACTCACCCGCAAGCTGCTGGGCTACGCCCGCCGCAATCAGTTGCTGGTCGCGCCTATGGAGCCTGGCGCCCTTATCGACGAAGTCGTGGACATCTTCCGCCGCACGCTCGATCCCCGCATCGAGATTGTCGTCGCCGACACCACCGGCGCCACCGTCTCCGTCGATTCCACACTGCTGAACCAGGCGATCTTCAATCTCTGCCTGAATGCCCGCGATGCCATGCCCTCCGGCGGTACACTCACCATCACGGCTGAGGAAATCACGCTGACCGAGGCCAATCTGATGTGCCGAGACGCACATCCGGGTGACTATGTCCGCGTCACCGTCAGCGACACCGGCCACGGCATCGACGAAAGCATTTTCGATCGACTCTTCGAACCATTCTTTACCACCAAAGGCGTCGGCAAAGGCACCGGGCTCGGGCTGCCGATGGTCCACGGCATCATGCAGCAGCACGACGGCTGGGTGACGGTCGACTCCACGCTCGGCGTCGGGTCGCACTTCGCGCTCTACATTCCCGCGACCATGCAGGAGGCAGGTGGCAAGCAAGCCGTGACCCGCTGCATCAGTGGCCCAAGCGATGCCACCGTGCTCGACATGCCCGTGCTGGCGGCGTCCGTGGCGATCCTGCTCGTGGACGATGAGAGCATGATCCGCAACCTGGGCCGTGCCATCCTCAAGGGCGCCAACTACGAAGTGATCGAGGCTGCGGACGGGCAGGAAGCCGTCGAGATCTTCGAACGCGAACACGAACGGATCGCCCTGGTGGTGCTCGACGTGACCATGCCGCGGCTGAGCGGCCGCGATGCGTTCCTGCGGCTGAAGCTGATCGATCCCAATGTGCGTGTTCTCTTCTCGAGCGGCTATTCGTCGGAGGACATCGCCGAGATTGAAGGTGCTGCCGGCCTGCTGAGCAAGCCCTATCGCCCGAACGATTTGCTCGCCGCCGTCCGACGGGCCCTGCGGCAGACGAGAGAGTTGACACCCGTGTGACGTGCTGAGGGGAGAGTGGCGACTGAAATGACTTACAACGTCGCATGGGGAGTCCCCAAGCTCTTGCGGTCTCAAAGCGGTGCGGTGGCCATCAGGCAACGAACCACTGCATCTTTCGGATGGAACACGATGCTCAAACTCACTTCGATGGTGCTGCTGGCTCTCACCTTGATTTCCAGCATGGCTCGGGCCGGCGAACCGCGAACGCCGACGCCGGGCGAGGTCTTTGAAGGGCGGATCATGCCGATCTTCAAGTCAGACCAACCCGCGAGTTGCGTGCAGTGTCACTTGGCTGGTGTGGACCTGAAAAATTACATCCTGCCCTCCCACGAGCAGACCTTTGCGTCGCTGCGCGATCAGGGGCTGATCGATCTTGCCGACCCGAAAAAGTCGAAGATCCTCACGCTGATCGCGATGGGTGACAAGGACGCCGACAAGAAGGCGAGCCTGATCCATGCCAAAACCCGCAAGGCCGAGTATGCGGCGTTTGAGTCGTGGATCGCGGCGTGCTGCAGCGACCCCAAGTTGCGTGACCTGCCGCTGCTGGACAAGTCGAAGCTGGCCAAACCGGAGCGGCCCGACGTGGTGATCCGTCATGCCCGCAGGAGCCGCGTTGTCGATTCGTTTGAGCGGAATGTCTGGTCGCAGCGGATGCGTTGTTTCCCGTGCCATACGCCGCACGAGATCGACACGAAGAACCCGCAGCATAAGCAGGCACTTGCAAAACACAAGTCGTTCGTGGAGCGGGATGACAATGCCTATTCCCACCGGATGATCCTGTTCCGCGAAACGCCCGAGGCCACCGTGCAATATCTGATTGAGAGAAGTCGCAAGGCGGAGGCGGCCGGCGAACTCCCTCTGCTCAACTTGAAGGATCCCGCGAAGAGCCTTCTGGTGCTGAAGCCGACGTCCAAGCTGCCGCAAAACGTGGTGGGTGGAAACGGATTGCCGTCGTACGTCGAGCCCGTCTCGCATCTGGGCGGATTGAAGATGCACGTGGACGATCAGTCCTACAAGGCATTTATGGCCTGGATCCAGGATTACGCCAATGTGGTCGGCGGCAAATATAGATCGGTCAAGGATTTGCCTGCTGACAACTGGCAGCCCTCGCGGCACGCCGTCATTCTGCGGGACACACCCCAGGCCTGGCCCGATCGCGCGAGGGTCCAATTCTTCGTCCATGCGTGGAACGCGAAAGATGCGAAGTGGCAGGCGGCACCCGTGGCCTTTACTCAGAGCGTGCTCAACCCTCGCCGCAACGCTGCCGGGCTGCTGTTTCTGTTCGGCGAACCCCGTGCAATTGGCGACAAGGCAACCAAGACGGAGAACGCCAATCTGAAGCCGGGCAAATATCTGATCAAGGTATACTTCGATCGGACTGGTCGACTGAAGGATGACCCCACTGTTTTTCTCGGCCAGTCCGAGTTTGCGGGGCAGGTCGAGATCCAGGCGAAGTGGGGCGAAGGATTTCCAAAGGCAGAGGCGATCACCGGCAAACAGATGAAGTGACGCCGACATTGTGCTGATGTTGGCGAAGAGAGTGTAGGCTTCAATCGCGAACACATACGCGTGGTAGCCGCAGGCTGAAGCCTGCGGCTACCAATTAGAGAATCTGACGGGTAATCAATCGTTCAACGCTTCGGGCCGCTGGGGGTCACTTTCAGCTTGAGCGTCTCGTTCTTGCGTTTGACGATGATTTCGATTTCGACGCCCGCCTTCTGGACACCCATCGCGGCCATGTAGCCGTTCATGTTCTTCACGTCTTTGCCGGCGATGGAGATGATGAAGTCGCCGGCCTTGATGCCGCCTTTTTCTGCAGCGCCCTTGGGGGCCACATCATCGACGAGCACGCCCTTGTCCTCTTCGCCGTAGTTGCCGGGGGTGAACTCGAGCCGCGGCATGCCACCGCGACCGCTCCGCCGCGGGCGCTCATCAGTCGGGTCTTCGAAGCCGCCGCGGACCTGGACATACTTCGGGCGGTCGAGCGTCGTGGCGAAGTGATCGGTGAACATCTCGACCATGTCCACGACCTTCGCCATCGCGGCGTAGTTCACCTTCTCCGCGGTATCGGTGGGGGTGTGGTAGTCCTTGTGCGTGCCGGTGAAGAAAAAGAGCACGGGGATTTTCTTCTTGTAGAAGCTGTCGTGATCGCTGGGCCCGGTGCCGCCCGGGACCTTGAACATTTTGAAGTCAAACTTGGCATTGGCGGCGTCGACGATTTTTTCGAGCCCCTCTGCGGTGCCGTGGCCGTAGACCACGATGCGGTCTTTCATTTTGCCGTCGGAGTCGACTTCCTTGCTGCGGCCTATCATGTCCATGTTGAGCATGAATGCGGTCTTGTCATTGGGGAAGGCGGGGTTGCTGGCGTAGTGCTTGGAGCCGAAGAGGCCGAGCTCTTCGCCCGTGAATGCCACGAAGACAAGCCGCCGACCCTGGCGGTTTTTCATCGAGCCGTAACGGCGGGCGAGTTCGATCAGGCCGCAGGTCCCGCTGGCGTTGTCGTCCGCACCGGCGTGGATCGTGCCTTTGGACTTCGCACCCGCGGCACTGTTGCCGTGCTCGTTGCGTCCGACGTGGTCGTAGTGGGCGCCGATCACGATCACTTCATCCGCCAGCGGGCCAGCACCGGGGAGAGTACCGACGACATTTTTCGCATCGATCACGGGCCGCGCGACTGTCACAGCCATGTCCGCGGTGCCGCCTTCGATCGCGAAGCTCTTCGGCTTCGAGTCCTTCTCGATGGCCTCTTCGAGTTCGCTGACAGTCTGTTTGCCCAGCACCGCGTCGAGAGCCTCACGCTTGATCTGGATCACCGGGATCTTCGCGGTCGTGCCAAAGAGATCGCGGCGGTATTCGTTCAGCTCGTCCTTGTCTTTGGCCATGGTGCGGTCGTTGACGAAGATCACAGCGGCAGCACCCTTCTTCGCAGCGAGTTCGGCTTTGTCGATCAGCGCCGCGGCGTTGGCGTTGTCACCCGCCTGAAATGGATTGTCTTTCTGGTCCCACTTCGGCATGCGGCGCACGATCACCACGATCTTGTCCTTCACATCGACGCCCTCGTAGTCGTCGTACGCGGGCTTGGTGAGATTCAGCCCGAAGCCGACAAAGACGAGATCGCCCTTCACTTTGTCACTGCTGGAGATGCCCATTGGCGTGAAGTCCGATGCGTATTTCAGCTTGGTGCCGTTGAGCGTCAGCGACATCGGCGTGCCGAGCTTGCCGCGACCGTAGTTGAACGTGAACGGTTGAAAGTAGGTGCCGTCCTTGCCCGCGGGCTCCAGCCCGGCAGCTTTGAACTGAGCAGCGACATAGTCCGCGGCTTTCTCGATCTCCGGCGAACCCGTGCCGCGACCCGCAAACTCCTCCGAGGTCAGCACCGTCATATCTTTCTTGAGTCGCTCGATGGCTGGGATGCGACCGAGGTCTTTCTTGTTGAGGGCATCGGCGGCGAACGCCGGCGAAACGGTCAAGGCGAGAAGTGCCAACGAGCGGAGCATGGCGGTGTTCCTATCCTGCGAGCGGGGAGCGGCGTATCATGCTATTATGCCAGTGCAGAGGCATCTGGCCAATGCCTCGCGTAACGCAGCGGTAATTTTCCCGCGCGAAAAGTCCCGCCGCGGGATACAATAACTTTCTATTCCATACCCGTTTCACTGAGGTGGCGTCATGGCACTTGCTATTGTCTGCCCGGGTTGCGACGCCGATTATTCGGTCCCGGAAAATCTCATCGGTAAAGCGATCCGCTGCAAGAAGTGCGGCGAGACCATCGATGTCAAAGCCCGTCCCAAAGCCAAAGCACGCGTTACCCGCGACGATGACGACGACTACGATCGCCCGCGCAAGGCTGTCCGTCGCCGCGACGAGGATGACGACGACTACGAAGACTCACCGAAGAAGAAGGGCACGTCGCCGGTGCTGATCGCACTGGCAGCCATACTGCTGCTCGGCGGAGCTGCGGCGGGATCGTACTTCGCCTTCGGTGGCGGCACCGACGAACCGCAGCCCATCGCACAGAACACGGACAAAGACAAACCGCGCACGCGGACGGAAGACACCACGCAGCCGAAGGACGAGCCGAAGACTCCCGCGAAGAAAGAGACCGTGCCTGCGGAAAAGGCACCGGCACCGGCACCCGCCAAAACGGAGACCGCGAAGGCGGACACGCCCAAGACCCCCGAGAAGACCCCAGAAGTGGCGAAAGCGGAGACGCCCAAAGACACTCCCAAAGCATCGGACACAGCCACCGTTGACAGCCAGATTCCAGGCAAAATCACAGGCAAGGGCGGCACACAGACAGGCATCTCTTACGACCGCTACGTCGCCGGCATTATGGACCCGATCACCTTGCAGACAGTCAAGAACGCTGCGGTCTACATATTCTGCGAGTCGGGTGGCGGTGCCGGGACTGGGAGCGGTTGGTTCGGCATTGAACCAGGTATTGTGTTCACCAACGCACACGTGCTGCACATGAAGGCTCCGAACACGCCGAAGCCCAAAAAGCTGGAAATCTACCTGAACAGCGGCATGCCGAATCAGCGGAAGATCCCGCACTCGAAGATCAAGATCCTCGCGGTGGATCGCAATATCGACTTGGCCGTGCTGCAGATCATGAACGAAAAAGACCTGCCGCCGCCGTTGAAAGTGCGGGCTTCATCCGAGTGCTTTGAAGGTCTGCGTCTGAGTACCGCCGGATTCCCGTTCGGAGCGGACCCGTCGCAGATCAGCGGTCGGGCTTCGCACGAGCCGGAAGTCTCCATTCGACCGACCGCAGTGACGTCGTTCCGGCGAAACGATTACGGCCAACTCCGTCGCGTGCAGCTTGAAGGCGGTGCCAACCCCGGCAACTCCGGTGGTGCTGTGGTCGATGCCGAAGGCTCCGTCTGCACGGTCATTGTCGAAGGCGTCCACGGTGGTGGCGGGCCTTCATCGGGCATCGCGCTCACCATGGGTGTGCCAACTGAATACTGCTTCGGCATTCTCGCCGGACGCATCGCCGAGACCAAGCTCGAGCTCGCGTACAAAGACGGCGACAAGGTCCACATCCCCATCAAGATCGAATGCCTCGACCCGATGGAGCGACTCAAGAGCGTCGGTGTCGCCGCCTGGATCGGCAACGATTCCAAGAAGTACCGCAGTCCGGGTGCCAAAAAGCCGGACAGCGAACCGGGCGACCGCGACTACGTCGAGATTCCCCTCAAGTACGACAGCAAGAAGAAAGTCGCCACCGGGGAAATCGTCCTGCCCAAAAAGCCCGACGGTACTGTTTACTGGGTCCAGCCGTTCTACAGCAGCCCGATCGTTGATCGTTACTGGGAGCCCGGTCTCAAGTACGAGCACAAGGGCGAAGCTGGTGACCGCGTCGAAGCCAATCTGGTCTACAAGCCCAGCTTCGGGAAATCGCGGACCGTCACCATGTCGCAGGCCTTCGCGGCGTCCGAGGCCGCAGAGGGTGAAGGTGCCTCCCGTGCCGATACCCGGCAGCGCAAATACGGCCTCACCGTCAATGAGCAGGTGCTCCCGCCCGACGGCAGCGATTCCGTTCAGGCTGCCAAGCTGCGGCTGAGCTTCCTCAAGCTCCTGATGCCGAAGGTCGTCTCCGGCAACAGCGAAGACGACATGTTGCGGGTCAAAGACTTCGAGCGCATCAATGCCGAAGTCAAGAAGAGCGGTGCAGGTGCCCTCGTCAACAAGGCCGGAGAAATCTACAAGTACGTCATCAACACGACCAACATCCCAGGTGCGGTCGAGCGACACTACACGGGCCTGTTCACCAACTCCGCAGTGGAAGCCCTCAAGGCGACCTCCTTCGAACTGCCGAACAAGGTCATGAAGCCTGGCGAAACTTGGACGTCCACCAAGGATCAGATCATCAGTTTCCAGGATCCGCCGCCTACCGACGCGCAGGGGCGGCCCATTCCCAATGTCAAGCCCGCGCCGGTGCGGACCTACCACTACGCCGAGAATCTGACTCTCAAGTACATCGGCACGCGGACCCGTGAAGGTCGCAAGGAAGCCATGATCGAAATCGACGGCAAAATCGCCCAGGCGAAGGGCATGTCCTACACCGCGTCCGGCGTCGTCACCGGCTACGCGATGATCGAACTCGATACGGGTATCATCATCGATACCCACATCGATAAGGAGTTCGAAGTCGATACCTCCGTCAAGGGGATCAAGAAGGCGGCCTCGGGATTCTACACCTACGACGTCAAGCGCTCGGCGGCGAACTGAGCGCCATGCCTGACATCGTCGTCGACTGCCCGCACTGCGGGCATGCACTCCACCTCCCGACCGAGTATCTCGGTCGGGTTGTTTCGTGCCTGGAATGCGAAGCTCCCTTTCGGGCCCCCGTCAAAGACGGCGACGGCTACACCCAGCCGATCGCACTGGCAAAGTCCCGCGGCGTGCCGGCCAAGCTCTTCATTCCGCTCGTTGGATTGCTCGTCCTCGGCGTGATGGGTCTCGTCCTCAACGGCTACTTCCTCGCCAACCCCAAAGCGTCCGAAGACTACGTCCGCAGCACGCTCTCGGGCCTGATCGCCCAGGACCCGCCCGAGAAGGCGGAGTGGAAGATCGCGGACGCGAAGAAGAAGCCCGATGCGGCGGAGTTGGCCCGGCGGCAGGAGATCAGCGACGACTTCCGCCGCGACGCCCGCGCCAAGCTCGATCGCCAACTCGACGAAAACATGCCCGATTCCACGCGTCTGCGCTATTTCGGCCTCGCCACCAGCGGACTCACTTTCCTCGGCGGCCTCGCGTTTCTCTTGCGGCGCGGCTACGCCATCGCTTTCCTCGGCTGCGTCGGTGCCACGCTGAATTCACCCGATATGGGCTGCTGCCTCGTCGGGGGGATCGTCGCCATCTGGGGCGTGCTTGCCCTCATCAGCGACGAAGGCCGCCGCTACTTCCGCCGGGCAGCGTGATGGCTGCGGGAATCATTCTCGCAGGCGGTCAGTCGAGCCGCATGGGCCGCGACAAAGCGACGCTCTTTTTTGATGGCGAAACGCTGCTCGCCCGTGCGGTAAGGATGCTGAGTACCGCCGTGTCGCCGATCATTGTGAGCGCCCGGGCGGGTCAGGAACTTCCCACACTGGATTCCGCGACGATTGTCGTGCGCGATGCCGTCCCCGAACGCGGCCCGCTCGGCGGTCTCCATGCAGCACTTGAGCACGTTGCCGCGGACGAGATCGCCTTCGTGATGGCGTGCGATCTGCCGCGACTGACAGCCGAGGTGGTACACACAATCCTTGCCTCGCTCGACGCGACTTGCGACGCAGTCGTGCCGAGGATCGCAGGGCGACCCCAACCCCTGGCTGCTGTGTATCGCGCGTCGATCCTGCCGATAGTTGCAGAGCACGTTGCGGAGCAGAGATTGTCAATGACGGCGCTGGTCGATGCACTGGCAGTGAAATATCTGGATGGCTTCGACCACGAACAGTTTTTGAACGTGAATACACCCGACGACTATGCGAATCTGAAATGATCGAACTCCGCGGCGGCGGTCGGCTGCTGCACGCTCCGTGCTTTCTGAATGCGTCCGAGGCGGACGTGCTCTTCCACCAGTTGCTCGAACAAGTTCCGTGGCGGCAGGAGTCGGGTCGCTTCGGCCCGATGCCGCGGTTGACGGCCTGGTACGCCGACGCGGGCCGCAGTTATTCCTACAGCGGCGTCACGCACATCGGCCTCGAGTGGATTCCGCCGCTCGTCGCCTTGAAGCACCGGCTCGAAGCCACCTGCGAAGCGAGCTTCAACAGTGCCCTGCTGAACCGCTACCGCGATGGTCGCGATTCGATGGGCTGGCACGCCGACAATGAACGCGAACTGGGCATCAATCCCGCGATTGCGTCGGTCTCGCTCGGATCTGCGCGGCGATTCCGGCTGAAGCACCTGCAGACTGGCGAGACACTCGAATTCGATCTCAGCCACGGCAGCCTGCTGCTGATGGCCGGCACGACGCAGCACCACTGGCAGCACGCCGTGCCAAAGTCGACGCGGAGCGTGGGCGAACGGATCAATGTGACGTTTCGCGAAATCGTCGCGTGAAGAAGTGATTCACTCACCAGTCCGCAGCGTAAGCAAGGCAGGAAGAACTTCCCTTGCTTACGCTGCGGACTGGTTGAACAACAGCCCGTTTTTAGCGGCGGTTGCGCATGCGGGCGATCAGACCCACGCGGGTGCGACCCGTCGTCGGAGTGGACATCGTCGGCACACTGGTCACGACGCCTTCGTTGGTCACAGTTGCGCCCATCGGCATCGAAGGGGTAACAGCCGTCATCGGGACCGTCCCCGGCATGACTGTCGGCACTGGCGTGGTGGCCTGCACCTGAGTCATGGTCGGCACTGTGCCCATCGGCACCGCGTAAGCGGCTTGGGTGACCATCGGCATCGTCATGGGCGTGGTCATCACGGTGCGGGTGCGGCGGCCGAACAGACCCGATCGCACAGTCATCGGCCCCGGCGTGGCGGCACGCATCACCGAGGCGGGCATCACAACCGGAGCGGGTGAAACCGGAACCGGCGTGACAGGGACCGGGCTGTCAGCGATCGCGCTCGAAACCAGTGCGATCGAGGCCACGGCGGTGGCGAACAAACGATTGACCATAGCTGCTTCTCCATGCAGGGTGTCGCTCCGCCCCGGCGAACGATTGTGCCGATTGTACGGATTGCGACGGACGACACTATCGTGGTCATTTCCAGCTGCGATGGCAAGAGATTTCCTGAAAATCTCATTTTCTCATTTGTTTTCTGTGAGCTGTTGCCCGAGCGCTTTCAGCCGTTCGACCAGATCCTCAGGCAGATCACCGCTTTGCCGCACATACGCAGTGAGTGCCTCCAGCATTGCCACCGACGCCAGCAGCAATGGCATTGCATCCGCAGCTGGCGGGGCTTCAGGCTCGTCATCCGTCATCAGTACTGCCAGTGATTTTGGCTCGATCGCGCTGAAAGCGATCTCGTCCTCATCACCTTCAAAGAGCCCGGTGAAGAGTTGCTGCTTCTTCTCCACGGTGCGTTGCACGCGTTCTTCGATGGTGCCGCGTGCGACGAAGTTCAGCACGCGCACGGGGCGATTCTGCCCAAGGCGATGGACGCGGGCGATCCGCTGTTCCAGCACGGCAGGATTCCATGGAAGTTCCAGATTGATCACCGTGTCGGCGGTCTGCAGATTCAGACCGACGCCGCCCGCGTCGGTGCTGAGAAACACGCGGCAGGCGGGCTCCGACTTGAAGCGTTCGAGTGCCGCCTTTCGCTCCTTCCCCGACAGCGATCCATGCAGGATCTCGTGATCGACTTTCAATCCCTCCAGGACTGTCGCAGTTTCCTGGATCATCGTCTCCCACTGACTGAAGACGACGATTTTGTGATCGCAGCCTTCGAGAAGCTCTGGCACCACAACGCGAAACTCGTCGAGCTTGGGCGAAACGTGCGTAGTCTTGTCGACGAGGAATGTGCTGCCGCAGATCATCCGCAAGTTGGCGAGGCAGGCGAGCACCCGCTTGCGGTCGAGGTCGTTGAAGTAGCCTTTCTGCAGCAGCCGTGCGAGAGCGGTGGCTTGTTCGTCGTAGACCGCGCGTTGAGCCGGTGCCAGTTCGACGTGGATAGTGCTGTCGGTGCGGGCTGGGAGTTCGCCAAGTACTTCGCCACGGGTGCGTCGCAGGAAGACGGGCTCGAGCTTGTCGCGGATGGCGTCGAGGTTGCGGTAGGCTTTGAGATTGCCCTCGGCGTCCAGAACGCGGTGGTCGTGCAGAAACTGAAACGCTGGGCCGAAGCGTCGCTCGTCGACAAACTGCACGATGCTGTAGAGCTCTTCGAGCCTGTTTTCGAGCGGTGTGCCGGTGAGCACCATGGCATAACGGCTGCGGAGCTTCTTGACCGCCCGTGAGGTTTTCGATTCCCAGTTGCGGATGCGCTGGGCCTCGTCGAGTACGATCAGGTCGGGGTTCCAGGCGTTGATCGCCGCCAGATCGCGGACGACCTGTTCGTAGTTGACGAGCCGATAAAACGTCGCCTGTGCATACTGCTCATCGCGGTCGTCGCGATCACCTTCGATCACCTGCACCGCTCGCGGCGTGAAGCGGCGGATCTCCGTCTCCCACTGATATTTCACCGACGCCGGGGCGATCACCAGCACCCGCGACACGTTCCGCTCGCGGACCAGAAGCTCTACCGCGGCGAGGGTCTGCACCGTCTTGCCGAGCCCCATGTCGTCGCCGAGGATCGAGCGGCCACGGCACGCCAGGAAAATCGCACCGCGAAGCTGATAGCCATACAGCGGCACATTCAAGAGCGGCGGCTCGATCGCTTCGAGTGCAAGATAGTCGCGCTCCTTCCTCAGCAGATCGGTCCGCTCGATCTCACGGCCGATGAAGTCGAGCGCGTCGGACAGGACCGTCACTTCCTCGGGCACCGCTTCCACGGCGGGGATCAGATCCTCGTAGCGACCTCGACCGCTCCAGAGACCGTGGCCGTCGAAGAATTGTTTGGACAGTCGGGCGAGTCGGTCCGAATGCCGCGGCGGCAGGTGCATGCCCGGCCGCAGGGCGTCGCCGTAATTGAGATAAATTTCGGGCCGGGCAACGATGGCTTTCTTGGCCTGCACCTGCTCCGGCAATTTGTCACGCAGGTCATCGAGCACCGCTTCGATGTGTTTGCAGGTGCCGAGCGTGTTAGCTTTGAAGTCGGGGCAGTCGCAGGAGTTGTCGCCGACGTCGAAGCCGCGGATGTGGACGGTGTAGTCGCCACCGCTCTCGGGGTTGTGCACGCTGTAGTCGGAGAAGACGCGCTTGCGGGTGAGGTTCCTGATCTGGAAGCGGGCTGATTTCCCCCGCTGCCGTCGCAAGTCGATCTGTTCTTCGCGGAGCATACCATCAGATTAGCGAGGCTACGCTGTTGCGTCGCCAACGGTGTTAGTCGACGGCGAATTCCTTGTCGTCGAGTTTGTCCACCATTTTCAACTCGGTCACGGTCATGCTCATGAACTTCTTGCCATCGTGATTCACCAGCATCGCGGTGGGCAGGATCGCTTTGCCAAACGGCTTGAAGTCGCTGAAATAGGCCTCTTCATCCACTTCCACGACGCCCGCGGCACCTTTGCCAAAGCCCTTGCGTTGTGTCTTCACGAGCCGGTGTGATTTCTGATCGAAGAAGAGTTTCACGTCCTTGATGCCGGTGCCGCTGACTGTGACGACCGTGGCAGGGTTACCATTGATGTCGGCGTCTTTTTCCAGCTTCAACGTATAGCGTTTCGCATCCAGCAACGGCGTCAGGGAGCGGATCTCCTCATAGAGCGCCGACTGAATTGTCTCCTCCTTGAGTTTGGGATCGAACGGCGTCTCTACGCCGTTCGCCTTCATGCTGATCTTGACCTTCTTGCCATTGAGAATCTGCGTCGCGAGGAACTTGACGCCGTTGTGCTCGGCAGTCAGGTCGATGCGGTATTTCTCCGGGAATGCGTACGCGAACGTGGCCGTGAACTTGATTTCCTGTCCTTGCTGCACGGTCGTGCCGCTGCTGGACATCCGCGCGGTGCGGGCGGCGGCCAGCGCGTCGGAGCCACCGTGGGCTTCGATCGCAGCTTTCACCACCGGCACCGCCGGATTCTCCTGGGCGTGCACAGTGCCCAGAAGGAGAAGCCATGCTGTCATCGTCGTACGCATCGTCATCTCCGGGTCAGTCGTCTGTGGCGAATTCCTTGTCGTCGATCTTTTCCAGGTGCTTCACTTCGCTGATGGTGAAGTTCATGAATTCCTTGCCGTCGTGCTTCACCACGCCCTTGTGAGGCGTCATCAGGTCCTGCACTTTCTTATAATCCGTGAAATAGCTTTCCTCGTCGATGTCCTGACCAGTTTCATCTTTGGACTTCCGTTGCGTTTTGAGCAGCAGATGCGATTTCTTGTCGAAGAAAAGCTTCATGTCCTTGATCGGGCCCTCCACGCTGTTCACGATGACCACATCGGTTTTCTTGCCATCGACGTCGACATCGTCTCCGCTCTTGAGCTTGTACTTTTTCTCATCGAGCAGCGGCACAAGCTGGCCGACCTCCATCTCGGCGACGCTGCTGGTCAGCTGCTCCTTGAGGTTGTCGTCGACGGGGATCTCCATTCCGTTCATCGTGGCTTTCATTTTCTTGCCATTCAACACCTGCACGATGTTGATCTTCTGGCCCATGACTCCGGTGTCGATCGCGATTCGGTACTTGTCGGGGAGCATGGCCAGGACGGCACCATCGAATTCGAGATCGAGGCCCATCACGCTGATGCCCCCCTTCATTTTCATGGAGACACCCTTGTACTTCTTGAGCACGGCTTCGCCTCCGGCGGCCGTGATCGCTTCGTTGACAACTTTTGCCGCTCCGGTTGCGGCAGGAGCTTTGTCGGCCAATGCCGTGGCGGACCACGCCAGAGCCGCCGTCAGTGCCAGAAAAATCTTGTGCATCTCAGTCCTCAGAGTGATGGTGTGAACGGACATGCTAACTACCCCGAAGCTCGCCGTTCAGGTTTCACGGTGATTATTCGGCAAACTCTGTCAGCTTCTCCGACTCTCCGGAGCCTCGGCGGGGCACATTCCGCCCCACGGCATAGTTGATGCTTGACACTCCCCTGTCGCCGTGGATAAGGTTGTGAGGTCCGCTGAAAGCGGAAGTTTCCACACCCGCAGGAAGCCAATGCATCTGATCAGCCCGGAGATTCTGACTGCCGCAACCGGGCTCTCCTATGGAGCTACGGGCTTTGGGCTGTTCGTCGGGCTGCTGCTCTGGAGCTGTGGCTGGCGCTGGCACAAGTTCTGGGTGGTCTTCGGCATCACCACTGCGGCTGGCATTCTCGGGCTCACTGCCGGGCAGACCGCTGGCGGGCAGGTGCTCGTGCTGGGCATTCTCCTCGCGTTCGCCGGTGGGGTGATGGCTCTCGAAGTGGCCCGCATTCTTGCCTTTGCCACGGGTGGCCTCGGGGCGTGGCTCGCGGTGCAGACCGTGCTGCCGCAAGCTCACGAAATGTGGGCGGTCTTTCTCAGTGGCGGGCTCTTCGGGGTGCTGCTCTACAAACTCTGGACTATGCTGATCACCAGCCTCGTCGGCACTCTGCTAGCGGTCCATGCAGCACTCATCTTGTCTGCTGAATCGGGTTCGAGTGCCACCAAGTGGGTCGCTGAAAACAACGTGGCCCTCAATGGGACCGTGATCGCATTCGCCCTCCTGGGCGTGATCGTGCAGGCGTATGTAGCCCGCGAGTCGAAGGTGGTGGTCGCCGAGGTCGAAGACGACGAAGAGTTCGAAGAAGCACCAGCGAAGAAATCGTGGTGGAAGCTCGCAGCCTGACGGTCACTTTCTCACGACATACAGCCGTGGTCCGCTGACGCTGGCAGAGGGAATCATCGTGTGCGGCGGCAAAACTGCCCGCACTGCGGCGTCTTCCGCCGCACCGCCGTCGTGTGCCACATAGGTCATCACGGTCAGCACGCCGTTCACTTTCAAAAGCTTCAATGCACACTGGATCGCTCTGCAACTGGACTCCGCCCGTGTGCTGATCGATTTCTCCCCGCCGGGCAGGTAGCCGAGATTGAAGACCACCGCACTGATGTGGCCGTGAACTGCGTCGGGGATGTGTTCAGCCATGTCGGCATGATTGGCGAGGATCAGACTGACGTTGTCGTGGCTCAGCCGTGCAGCGGATGCGTCGAGGGCACGCTGCTGAATGTCGAATGCGAAAACGTGCCCCGACTCGCTGACGAGTTCGGAGAGCAGGTGGGTGTCGTGCCCGTTGCCGGCGGTGGCGTCGATGACACTGTCGCCCGGCTTGACGCATTCGCGGAGTATATCGTGGACCTGTTCCGTCAGCCGCGGCCGCGATGCGAGCCGATCTGCAAGCTCGCCGGCAACTGTCGGAGCGAGTAGGACGCCTTTCGATCCGAGACCGTTGAACGCCCAGTGCATCGGGTTGAGTTGCATGACGATCGGCTTGCGATCGCGGGCAATCGGGCGGGTCGCGGCATCGTGGCTGATCACGTCATAGGGCAGCTTGAGGAACTCAGCGACTCGCAATTCAATCTCCGAACGGCCTGCAGGCGTAGGCACATCATCAAGCGGCTCCCAGGAGTAGGTAGCACCAGCACGGAAAACATCGCCTGCAATACGGGCAAGCCAGACACCGCGAAGGACAACACGATCCTCGCTCAATCCGGGGATTCGTAGTGTGAGGATTTCTCCCTTCGCAGGTTGAAAGAGTTCCGCATCCAGCCGCCCTTCGCGGAGTGCCGCAATGCCGGTGCAGTCGATGACGAGGCCGTCACACTCGGGCACAGTGCCATGTTGAAAGTTGTCGCTGAAGGCACGGCGGGACGCGGCGAGGTACGCTGGCACGTCGAGCCGAGCCGCCGGGATCGCATAGCTGCCGTGAGGAGCGCGGAACCACGCATCATCGACTTCCGTAGGCTGAGCTCGATCGCGCAGTGCGGGTTTGTCGACGAGCTTTTGGCGTTCACTGGCATCGCCTGGCAGACGCACAATGTCACACATTTCAAAGCATCGCGTGCCCGTCTCCGCTTCGACGCGCCGATAAAACTCGGTAGCCGCTACGAAATACTGATCGAAATGATCGTCGACTGCGAGCCGTTGGCCCGTGACCGGGTTGACGATCCCTGCGGCGATGGTCGATGCGGTGACGGTGTCGCCACGGTCGAAGATGGTGAAGGGCAGACCTCGCCAGCGGAGTTGCCACGCGAGCGCAGTGCCGGCAAGCCCTTGGCCGAGGATCGTCATCCGTCGACGGCTCCATCTGCTTTCGTCATGCTGCTCGTGCTTCACGACATGTGCCGGTGAAATTGGCGCGAAGGTCGCATTCGGTGCAATCCGGTTAAAGCGACTCACAGAAGAAAATTCCGGTCGGGTAAACTGGGCAACCGACGACTTGGCGTCAGGGTCAGTTCTAAATCTCAGTGTACTTGTCGCCGCAATCGGGACGGTCTTTCCGAAAAATTCGGTCGTGCGGTTTGCATCGCTGGCAGGAGTGATCTAGGTACATGTCATCACGGAAGTGCAGGGCTCAACAAGAGCGACAGTTGTCGCCGCCCGCAGCCGGTGAAAATTGTACGGAGATTCTCCATGTCCATGATCACCCGCAAGATGGTCGAGTTCCTCAAGAAGGAAGATGGCCCGACGGCAGTCGAGTACGCAGTGATGCTGGCCCTGATCATCGTGGTCTGCATCGTTGCCATCACCGCTCTCGGTAACAACGCCAGTCAGACCTTCAGCTACGTCGGCGTCAGCACGAAGCCGCTCGGCAGCTAAGTTGGTTAAGACGGCCTGCCCAGGGCGGTGGCAGTGGGTTTTGCGATGCCGGGGGACTTCCCTCCGCGCGAAGCGGCCCGGCCTTCACCCCCTGGGGAGCCATGAACGCATTCCTCCGTTCCACGGCCGAATTCCTGCGCAAGGAAGATGGCCCGACCGCCGTCGAGTACGCGGTCATGTTGTCACTGATCATCGTGGTGTGCATCATCGCCATCACCGCGCTCGGCAACAACGCCAGCCAGACTTTCAGTTACGTCGGCAACCAGATCAAACCGGTCTCAAGCTGAATCCTGATCGTGTCAGCTATTGTGACCCTCGGAAGTTTCCGGGGGTCATTTTTTTCAAGGCCGGCAAACGCAGCTGGCCTTGAATCTCACTGATTGTGTAAGCTATGGGCTGTTCACGGAGTGACTCCCATGGCCAAGACGGCTAAACATCTCGACCCGACTCGGACCCACGATCTCCAGCCCGAACGTACAGCGTGTATCCAGTGTGGGCAGCACGTCCGCGCGGACTACACCAATCATCGGACC